>DASZON010000014.1:0-17602 GCA_035550755.1 Actinomycetota bacterium
GGGTCGACGGCCGAGGGGCTGACCTCGACGACGTAGGTGTCGGCGTCGGTGAACAGCTCGCGCAGGCCGGCCCACCGCTTGGTGACGCGGGCGATCGGCTGGCCGGCGCCGTCGAGCACGCTGAAGTCCTTGGCCCGCCAGTTGTGGGCCCGGACCTCGCCGAGCTGGGCGCCGCGCGGGTCGAGCAGGGTGAAGCGGGCCCTGCCGAGCCGGACCTGCTTGGTGATCTGCCCGATCGGCTGGCCGTCGGGCCGGGCGACCTGACAGCGCCAGGTGAACCACGGCTTGTGCACGATCAGCTCGGGTACGGTGCCCGGCCCGAGGATGTGCAGGGTGATCGGCAGGGTCACGTCCCAGCTGGTGAACAGCCGGGCCATGAACGCCAGCGGCGACTGGGTCGCCTGGAGCACCGCGCCGATCTGGCGCCCGTGCTGGTCGAGCACGGCGTACTCGTTGCGCAGCTCGACCAGCTTGAGCTTCTGCTTGACGATCAGCACTTGCTGGGCGAGCACCGATCCCGCCGGCGGCGCCGCTCCGGGGTAGCTCAACGGATCCTCCTCGGACGACTCTCTGCTCCCCAGCCTAGGCGCTGGTCGCCTTGAGCGAGAACAGCAGGGGCAGCCTGGCGTCGTCGGGCTCGGGCAGCCGCCAGACGCCGCGTGCGGTCTCGACCATGAACGGGAACATCCGCCAGCCGACCCAGTCGTGCTCGTGGAGGTAGTCGATGCGCAGCCCGGCCGTGGCCAGGGAGGTGACGATCTCGCCCATGCTGTGCTGCCAGGCGTACTCGGCCGGCGCCTCCACCGGCGGGCCGGGGTCGGCGTAGGACCCGGTGTCGGCGAACGTCAGCGGCTCCGGTCGCGGCCAGTAGTGGTAACCCAGGCGCAGCTCGGTGGCGGCATCGTCGTCGTCGAAGGCCCAGGCAAAGGGGTGAGCCTCGGCGATGTAGAAGAAGCCGCCCGGGCGGACGAAGTGGGCGACCACCTCGGCCCAGCGGGAAAGGTCGGGCAGCCAGTTCAGCACCCCGAAGGAGGTGAACACCACGTCGAAGTCACCCTCGAGGTTGGCCGGGAGGTCGGCCACGTCCGAGACCACGAAGCGGCCGTCCAGGCCGGTCTCGGCGGCCAGGAGCCGGGCCTGCTCGACGGCCCGCTCCGAGAAGTCGACCCCGGTGACCCTGGCCCCGCGCCTGGCCCAGGCCAGGGTGTCCAGCCCGAAGTGGCACTGGAGGTGGAGCAGGTCCTTGCCGGCGACGTCGCCGACCTCCTCGACCAGCAGCGCGGGCAGGTCCTCACGCTCCCCCGACTTCCACCCCTCGACGTCGTAGAACGCCGAGCGGACGTGGATCGGGGTCCATTCCTCCCAGAGGGCGCGGTTGGCGGCGACGTGCGGGTCCATGGGGAGAGCCTGGCATGCGACCAGGGCCGCCGCACGGGATTTGGTGGAAGGCGGCCCGGTGGGGCGAGGCCAGGAGTCGGGAGTCCGATCCCGGAGACAGCCCCTGAGGAGCTCCCCGGCTCTAGGGCAAATCCCCCGCTCGCCCCGCCCCACCGGACGGCTGCGCTCAGCGTACCGCGCCCACCCGTCTTTGACGGAAGACTTACGCCCGTTCGGGGATCGTGGCAGCCTAGGGGAGGAACACCGCGAGCCTGGAGTAGTCGATGACCTTTGCCACCCCCTGGGCACTCCTGGCCTTGGTGCTGGTCCCCCTCGTGGTCCTTGCGCTGGTTCTGGCCAGGCGGAGGCGGATCCGCTACGCGATCCGCTACCCGGCTCTGGACGTGCTCGCCGGGGTGGTCGAGCGGGAGCGGCGGGGCCGGTGGATCCCGGCTGCCCTCCTGATGCTCGCCCTGACCGCCCTGCTGCTGGGCGCGGCCCGGCCGATGGCCCGGGTGCCCGTCCCCCGCGACGAGGCCACGGTCATGCTGGTCATCGACGTGTCCGGGTCCATGAACGCCGACGATGTCGAGCCGACCCGGATGGAGGCGGCCCAGCGGGCGGCCACCCGCTTCCTCGACCGCCTGCCGGCCCGCTTCCAGGTGGGGCTGGTCACCTTCTCCAGCGAGGCCGAGACCCTGGTGCCGCCGACCACCGACCGGGACGCGGTGCGCAGCGCCCTCGCCGGGCTGAACGCCAACGGCGGGACGGCCATGGGCGACGGGCTGGCCCGGGCCCTCGACGTGATCGAGGCGGCCCGCCAGCAGGCCGCCGGCGGTGCCGCCGGCCCTCCGACCACAGCCGACCCGTCCGCGCCGTCGACGACCGCGCCGCCGGGCACGCCCGACCCCGGGGTCAACCAGCCGCCGGTGACCCCGGCGGTGACCCTGCTGCTGTCGGACGGCGCCAACTCGGCCGGCGGCGACCCGTTCGTCCAGGCCGAGCGCGCCCGCCAGCTGCGGGTGCCCGTCTACACGATCGCCCTGGGGACGGCCAACGGGGTGCTGCGCCAGCCCAACGCCTTCGGCGGCACCCGCATCCAGCCGGTCCCACCCGACCCCGACAGCCTGGCCCGGATCGCCGAGACCAGCAGCGGCCGCTTCTTCGAGGCGCCGACCAGCCAGAACCTCACCGCGGTGTACGACAGCCTCGGTTCCCGCATCGGCTTCCGGATGGAGGAGCGGGAGGTGACGGTGGCCTTCACCGCCGCCGGCCTGCTCCTGCTGGCCGCCGCCGGGGCCCTCCGGGCACGCCGCGGCGCCCGGCTCCCGTGACCGCCCCCATGCCATCCACGTGCCGCAAGGAGCCCACATGACCGAGCACGACCCGCGCCGCCTCAGCGTGGCCGACCCCGACAACCCGTCGGCCGCCCTCGAGGCGGCGTTGTTTGAGATCAAGCGGGTGATCGTGGGCCAGGAAGGCATGCTGGAACGCGTCCTGGTCGCCCTCCTCTCGGGTGGCCACCTGCTGTTGGAAGGCGTCCCCGGGCTGGCCAAGACCCGCACCATCGCCACCCTGGCCCAAGTCCTCGGGGGCAGCTTCCAACGCATCCAGTTCACCCCCGACCTGGTCCCCTCGGACCTGGTCGGCACCCGCATCTGGCGACCCGACCACGGCGGCTTCGACACCGAACTCGGCCCGGTGTTCTGCAACTTCCTGCTCGCCGACGAGATCAACCGCGCCCCCGCCAAAGTCCAGTCCGCCCTGCTCGAAGTGATGCAAGAACACCAGGTCACCATCGGCAAACAAAGCTGGCCGGTCCCCCAACCCTTCCTCGTCCTGGCCACCCAGAACCCGATCGAGTCCGACGGCACCTACCCCCTGCCCGAAGCCCAAGTCGACCGCTTCCTGATGAAAGTGGTGGTCGACTACCCCAACTTCTCCGAAGAGATGACCATCGTCGCCCGCAGCCTCACCGACCCCCCCACCATCACCAGCATCCTGTCGCTGGACCAACTCCAAGCCCTCCAAGCCCACACCCAGCAGGTCTATGTCGACCGCCTGGTCGCCGAATACGCCGTTGCCCTGTGTGACGCCACCCGCCACCCCGCCACCTACAACCTGGCCGAACTGGGCGGCTACATCGCCTACGGCGCCTCACCGCGCGGCTCCATCAACCTGGTCGCCGCCGCCCGCGCGCTGGCCGTGCTCCGCGGCCGCGCCTACGCCCTGCCCCAAGACGTCCAAGAACTCGCCCGCGACGTGCTGCGCCACCGCCTCGTGCTGACCTACCAGGCCCTGGCCGAACAGGTCACCCCCGACAGCCTCCTCACCGCCGTCCTGGCCGCCATCCCACCCCCCCGCATCGACCTCGCACGAGAACAACCAGCATGAACGACCCGCTCGGCATCACCAGGACCCCCGACCGGCCGGGGCCCGGTCCGACCCCGGAGGCCCTGCTGCGCGCCCTCGACGTGGTCGTGCGGCGGCGGATCGAGGCCATGCTCACCGGGGACCACCGCTCCAGCACCATCGGGATCGGCACCGAGCTGGCCCAGATCCGGCTCTACCAGCCGGGCGACGACGTCCGCCGGATCGACTGGGCGGTGACCGCCCGTACCGGCGACATCCACGTCCGCGACCAGATCGCCGAGCGGGCCCTGGTCAGCTGGCTGGTCCTGGACACCTCGCCGTCGATGAGCTTCGGCACCGCCGACCGCCGCAAGGCCGACGTGGCCGAGGGGGTCGCCCTGGCCGTCGGCCACGTCGGCACCCGGCACGGCAACCGGCTGGGCCTGATCACCTTCGGGGACGCCAAGCCGGCGACCATCCCCTCGCGCCAGGGCCGGGCCGGGCTGCTGGGGATGCTGGCCACGGTGCGCCGCGAGCCCCAGCTGGAGGGGGGCGGGGCGACCTCGCTGGGCGAGGCCCTGGCCCGGACCGGACGGCTGGCCAGCAGCCGCTCCCTGATCTTCGTGGTCAGCGACTTCCGGGGGCCGCGGGACTGGCGCCGGGAGCTGATCGAGCTGGCCGGCCGCCACGACGTGGTCGCGGTCGAGATCCGCGACCAGCGCGAGCAGGAGCTGCCCGACGTCGGCGAGCTGTGGCTGGTCGACCCCGAGACCGGGCGCCAGCTTCGGGTCGACACCAGCCGGCGGCGGCTGCGGGAGCGGTTCGCCTCGGCGGCCGCCGACGAGCGGGCCGAGCTGGCCAACCTGATCCAGTCGTCCGGGGCCGACCACGTGGTGCTGTGGACGTCCGGGGACTGGCTGCGCAGCTTCGCCGGGTTCCTGCGCCACCGGATCACCGGCCCCGGCGGCGTCCGCGGCCCGGCCCCGGTCCAGTGGGGACCCGAGGCCGCCCACGCCGGCGGCTCGGCCCACGTCGCCGCCAACGCCCCGCCGGCCTCCGGGCCGTCGGTCGCTCCCCCGTCCGGCGGCCCCACGGTCGTGGGGGCGCCCCCGCCCGGCCGCACCTGGCCACCCGGCCCGGGAGGGCGGCCATGGTGAATCGGGGCGCCGAACGGTGAGCGCGGAGTGGCCGGGACTGCTCTGGACGCTGGTGCTCGTCCCGGTCGCGCTGGCCGCCTACCTGCTGGCCCAGCGCCGTCGCTCCCGCTACACGGTCCGCTTCACCAACCTCGACCTGCTGGCCAACGTGGTCAGTGCCAAGCCCGGCTGGCGCCGGCACGTCCCGCCCGCCTTCTACCTGCTCGCCCTGGCCGCCCTGCTGATCAGCCTGGCCCGGCCCCAGGCCCTGGCCATGGTCCCCAAGGAGCAGGCCACCATCGTCCTGGTCATGGACGTCTCCGGGTCGATGAACGCCACCGACGTCCAGCCCACCCGGCTGGTCTCCTCCCAGCGGGCCGCGACCACCTTCATCGCGCAACTGCCGGAGAAGTTCCGGGTCGGGATCGTGTCGTTCGCCTCCACCGCCCAGACCCTGACCCGGCCGACCACCGACCGGGCCGCCACCTACGAGGCCATCCAGTCCCTGCACGCCGAGGGGGCCACGGCCATGGGCGACGGGATCGAGCGGGCCCTGGACGTCAAGCGGCCCCCGGCCACCCCGGACGCCAACGCGAGCCCGACGGCCCCCGACCCGCCCGACCCGGCGTCCGGCCAGGAACCGCCGCTGGTCGTGCTGCTGCTCTCGGACGGCGCCAACACCCAGGGCCGGACCCAGCCGATGGAGGCGGCCACCGACGCCAAGGCGCTGGGGGTGCCGGTGTTCACCATCGCCCTCGGCACCGACCAGGGGATGGTCGACGTGCCCGACGAGACCGGCACCATGCGCCGGATCCCGGTCCCGCCCGACGAGCTGACCCTCCAGCGGATCGCCGAGGTCACCGGGGCGCGGTTCTTCGCCGCCCCGACCAGCCGCGAGCTCAAGGACGTCTACCGCGAGCTCGGCTCCAAGATCGGCTTCATCAGGGAGAAGCAGGAGGTCACGGTGCTGTTCTCGGCCACCGCGCTGCTCTTCCTGGTCGCCGGGGCGACCATGTCCCTGGGGTGGTTCAGCCGGTTCCCATGAGCCCCTGATCGGGCTCGGGTTCGATCTCCGGTTCCGGCTCGGGAAGGCCGCGGTCGAGGTCGGTGGCCCGGCCGGCGGCCTCGGCCAGGCGGCCGTCGAAGCGGTCGAGGCGGTGGGCGGCATCCTGCCAGCGGTCCCTGGCCCGGCCCAGGTGGCGGCCGACCAGCTCGAAGTGGGTCCGGAAGCCGTCGAGGTCGCCGCGGAGGGCGGCCAGGGCGTCCAGCACCCGGCGGGCGTTCTCCTCGACCCGCAGCCCCTTGAGCCCGACCCCGATCGAGACCAGGTAGGCGTACAGGGTGGTCGGCGAGGTCGGGAACACCCGCCGCTCGACCGCGTACCGCCAGCAGGAGTCCCCCGGCGGGTCCTCGCGTAGGAACTCGTAGAACACCGCCTCCGACGGCAGGTAGCAGAGGGCGAAGTCGTAGGTGCCCTCGTCCGGGCAGATGTACTTGTCGGCGATGGCGTCGACGTGGCGGCGGGCGTCGCGGACGAACGCCCGCCGGTGCAGCGCCCGGGCGGCGTCGCCGTCGTTGGTGGTGCTCATGCGGGCGAACGCCTCGAGGGGGAACTTGGAGTCGACGGCGACCATGGCCTCGCCGAGCAGCAGCACGGCGTCGACCCGGGCCCCGGAGCGGAACAGGTGCTGGGTCCGGTAGGCGGTGCCGGGCAGCCCCTGGGCCAGCAGCTGCTCCAGCAGCAGCTCCCCGAGGGCGCCCCTGGCCTGGGGCGGGCGCAGCAGGTCCTCGAGCCGGCTGAGGCCGCGGGCCTGCTCCAGCACCTGCTCGGCCACGCCGGCGACGACCGCGACCCGCTCCCGGACCTGGGCGGCCGTGTCGGCGGCCCGCGCCTGGGCGTCCTGGACGCTGTCGAGGCCCAGGTAGAGGCGGCGGTCGAGGTCGACCAGGCGCCGGTCGAGGCTGTCGGAGATCCCGGCCAGGCGCCGGTCCAGCTCCCTGCCGCCGATGCCGCCGCCGTCGCCTCCGCGGCCCCAGCGGGCGAACAGCAGCCCGGCCACGGCCCCGGCCAGCAGGCCGATCACCACCGCCTCCCAACCCACCCGCGCCCACCTTCCGGAAAGGGGTCCGAGTTGGGCGGGACGCTACCAACGGGGTGCGACAGGACCGGCCGGCCGGCCTCAGTTCCGGGTGGCGGCGGCCAGCGCGGCCGGGGGCTCGGGGCCCGACATGGCGGCCGCGGCCGCGACCAGGGCGGGGGCGGTGCCGGTGAGGGCGAACCAGGCCGGGGAGGGCGACATGCGGGCCGGGACGTCGATGGCCCCGAGCATGGCCAGCGGGGCCAGGGCGGTCGCCCACAGCGCCTGGCGCCAGTCGGCCGGGTCGGTGACCGCCGCCATCGACGGCCAGTGGTGGCCGACCAGGGCCCGGAAGCGCCGGGCGAAGCCGGCCAGGTCGACCTGGCCGGGGGGCAGGGCGGCCAGCTCCTGGAGCAGGCTGTCGCGCTCGTGCCAGAGCAGCCGCCCCAGCTCGGGCTGGGGGGCCCAGTCGCCCCAGTCGACCCCCTCCCACCAGGCGGCGAAGACGAAGCCGAGCTGGGCCGCCTCGGGCAGGCCGAGGAACTCGCGCCCCAGGTCGGTGAGCTGGAGCAGCCCGGCCTCGGCCTCGGTGAGCCGGCCGGCGTCGCACAGCGAGCGCAGCAGGGTCGTCCGCCGCCTGGCCAGGGCCAGGCCGTCCGGGCCGTCGCCGCCGGCGCCGCCGCCGGGCAGCCGCTCCCTGACCGTCCGCAGGCTGCCCGGGTCCAGGTCGCCCCAGCCGGTGAGGGGCAGCCCCTCGTCGGCCAAGCAGCGCAGGAACTCGCGGACGTCGTCGGTGAGGCCGCCGAACGGGCCGGTGAGCAGCACGGATGGGCCTCGCTTCCCTCGCGGTGAGAACCGGGTCAGAACGTGGTTTCCCTGGTTCCGAATTCGGTACGGCCCCGGCCAGCCTTGAGCGACCTGGTGCTACGCTCGGCCTCCCCACCCGCACGGCCGAGGCCAGCCGACCAGGAGGACGAGAGGTATATGGAGATCAAGCTCGGGGTCATCTACAGCCCCAAGGAGCTGGTGGTCGAGGTCGACCAGTCGCCCGACGACGTCGCCGGCCTGGTCGAGGACGCCGTCTCCGGCAAGTCCAAGGTCCTGTGGCTGTCCGACACCAGGGGCCGGCGGGTCGGCGTGCCCACCGAGAAGCTCGCCTACGTCGAGGTCGGCGAGGAGCACCCCGACAAGCGGGTCGGCTTCAGCTCGATGTAGGGCCGCGGGTCAGGTCTCGGTGGCCGAGTAGAGCTGGGAGGTCAGGCTGACGATCGTCGCCGTGGCCGTCCCGCCGGCGGTCGCCACCCCGGTCAGCAGCTGCACCCGTGGCAGGCCGGCCGGGGACGCCGCCCGCCCGCTCCAGGAGGTGCCGGTCCGCTCGGCCACGAACGCCCGGGAGGGGAAGGCGAGGGTGCTCCAGCCGACCACCACCTGCCCGGGCCCGACGGCGATCCGGGGCCGCTGGCTCTGCAGCGCCGGAGTGGTGAAGGTGTGGCTCAGGAACGTCCCGCTGGCGTTGTTGGCCTGCACCGTGCGGCCGTCGCGGTTCCAGGTGACGTAGGTGGTGGTGCCCGACATCTGCACGTCGGGCCAGAAGTTGAGGAACCCGGCGGTGGCCAGGCTGGCCGACACCCAGTCGCCGTCCTGGTCGCCCAGGGCCCGGCGCAGGTCGCTCTCGGAGCCGCCGAAGTCGGAGCCGCCCCTGGCCCAGACCAGCCGCACCGGGAAGGTGGTGCCAGGGGTCAGGGCCAGGCTGGGGGCGCTGTCCCAGAGCGGGCTGGCGGTGACCCGCTCCCTGGGCACGAAGGTCCCGCCCACGGTGTAGGCCTGGAACAGGTCGGTCTGGTCGAACTCGTCGCCGGGACCACCACCGGCGGCGACGTGCTCGCGCCACACCGCCCACCAGCGGCCGCCGGTCGCCACCACGTCGCCCTGGGCGCCCGAGCCGTCGGGCCCGATGTTGGTCACCGTCGACAGCAGCCGGCCCTGGATGTAGACGCCGTTGCTCTGGCGCTTGGTGATGCGGAGGTTCAGGGACCGGTCCACGTACAGCAGGTAGGTGCCGGTGGTGTCCCAGGCGGTCGCGACCACGAACCCGCGGTAGGGCGTGTCCTCCACCGTCCAGCCGGCCCCCGACCCCTCGAAGTAGCGGATGACGAAGGCGGTGTTGCAGTCGCTGCCCCACAGGTCGCTGAAGCCGTGGACGACCCCGGCGGCGTCCTGGGCCTGGTCGACGTTGAAGGCGTCGAAGGAGCAGGTCGGGTTGTCGATGGTGACCGGGGGGCCGAAGGCGCCGATGGCCCGCGCCGGCGCGGCCACCACCCCCGCCAGCAGCACGACCAGGACCAGGAGGATGGACCGACGGGCCACCTGCATCACCTTCTCTTGGTGGGGCTAGCCGAAGTCCCGGTGGTAGACGATGCCGTCGCGGCCGACCTCGATCACCGACACGCCGGGGACGCCGGTGGAGCGGCGGCCGCCGTCGGTGAAGGCGCTGGTCCACTCGGTGAGGACCGTCTGGTCGGCGCCGACCTGGCGCTTGACGGTGAGCTCGACCGGCCCCCTGACCGCGAACACCGACGCCAGGTGGGTGCGGATCTCGTCCCGGCCCCGGTGGGCGATGTTGTCCGGCTCGTAGTAGACGGCGTCGGGCGCGTACAACGCCGCGGCGGCCTCCGCGTCGGCCCGGGCCTGGGCCCCGCGGAGCGCCTCGAAGACCTCGGCCGGGCTGGCCATGGCTGGGGCGACCTCCTGGGCAGTCATGTCGCGGCGAAGCGTACCGCAGGCGGTAGCATGAGGGGGTGCGACAGAGCCATCCGCTGCTCGAGGAAGTCGACGCGCCGACCCTGGCCGCGGCCCTTCACGGCGACGCCCCACCGCTGCTGGTCGACGTCCGGACCGACCCCGAGCGGGCCGTCGCCGTGATCGAGCCGTCGCTACACATCGGCCTGGACCGGTTCGTGGAGCGGGCCCCCGGCGAGATCCCCAGGGACCGCGACGTGGTCGTCTACTGCCACGTCGGGGCCCGCAGCGCCCAGGCGGCGGTGTGGCTGAAGGCCAGCGGCTGGGCCCGGGTCCGCAGCCTGGCCGGCGGCATCGACGCCTGGAGCGAGCAGGTCGACCCGGAGGTTCCCCGCTACCGCTGAAACCCCCAGGTCGATTCGCTACCATGTGCAGTTGAGCCATACCAACCAGGAGGTTGTTTGAGTCCGACGTCAGGAACCGTCGCCCCCCCATCCACTACCGAGCACAGCTTCGCCGATCTCGGCGCCACCCCGACCACGTTGACCTCGCTGGCCCGGGTCGGGATCGAGCACCCCTTCCCCATCCAGACGCTCTGCCTGCCGCTCGCGCTGGCCGGAGTCGACCTCATCGGCCAGGCCCGCACCGGCACCGGCAAGACGCTCGCCTTCGGCATCCCGATCGTCCAGGAGGCCGAGCCCGAGCTTCCCGAGGTGCAGGCCCTGGTCGTGGTCCCCACCCGCGAGCTTTGCCTGCAGGTCGCCGGCGACATCGACACCGCCGGCCGTGACGCCGGGGTGCGGGCGGTCGCGATCGTCGGCGGGCGGCCCCTCGGCCCCCAGATCGTCGCCCTCTCCGAGGGCGCCCAGGTCGTCGTCGGGACCCCCGGCCGGGTCCTCGACCACCTGCGCCAGGGCCACCTGAAGCTCGACAAGCTGCGCATCCTGGTCGTGGACGAGGCCGACGAGATGCTCGACCTGGGCTTCCTGCCCGACGTGGAGACGATCATCGCCGCCACCCCGTCCCACCGCCAGACGATGCTGTTCTCGGCCACCATGCCCAAGGCCGTGGTCGCCCTGGCCCGCCGCTACGCCAAGCGGCCGACCTTCGTCCACGCCGAGCCCGCGGGCGAGCAGGCCACCGTGCCCGCCACCCGGCAGCTCTTCTTCCAGGTCCACCCCCTCAACCGCTTCCAGGTGCTGTGCCGCATCCTGGACGCCCCCGACCGCGACCGGGTGGCGGTGTTCCGGCGGACCAAGCGCGGCGTCGACCGCACCATCAAGGGCCTGCTCGACGAGGGCTACCGGGCCGGCGCCCTCCACGGCGACATGCCCCAGGTGGTTCGCGAGAAGGTCATGCGCTCCTTCCGCAAGGGCAAGCTGGACGTGCTCGTCTGCACCGACGTGGCCTCGCGGGGCCTGGACATCGCCGGGCTGTCGCACGTCATCAACTACGACACCCCCGAGGACGACCGGGCCTACGTCCACCGGATCGGCCGCACCGGCCGGGCCGGCGCCGCCGGGGTCGCGGTCACCTTCGTGGCCTGGAACGAGCTCGACACCGCCGACCTGATCCGGCGCCGCCTCGAGCTGACCGACGAGCCCATCCACGAGATCTACTCGACCAGCCCGCTGCTCAGCGAGCTCTTCGACCTGCCGACGGCCGAGGAGGCGGCGGCCGCCCGGGCCGCGGCCGCCCCGGCCAGGACCGAGACGCCCGACCCGGCCGCCGCGGAGGAGCCGGCCCGCCGGCGCTCCCGCTCGGCCGCCCGGCGGCGCCGCCGCCGCCGCATCTCCGCGGGCGAGCGCCCCTCGGCCGCCACCGGCTAGGGGAATCAGCGACGGCCGGGTCGGGTTGACCTCAGCGAGGAGGCGGCACCGCCCCGGCGATCGTGAGTGAGGTCTCCCGTGGACCTTGAGGGTTTTGAGGCGGCGACCGTTCCGCACATGAACGCGCTCTACGACGCCGCCCTGCGGCTGGCCGGGGACCGGGCCACCGCCCAGGACCTGACCCAGGAGACCTACCTGCGGGCCCTGCGGTCCTTCGGCACCTTCGAGCCGGGGACCAACAGCCGCGCCTGGCTGCTGCGGATCCAGTACAACCTGTTCTGCACCCAGTACCGGCGAGGGCGGCGGATGCCGCTGGTCTGGTTGGACGAGGGCGAACCCGACCCCGCTCTCGACCTGCCCAGCGCCGAGCCCGGCCCCGAGGAGCAGACCGTCCGCGAGCTGGACCGCGAGGCGGTCCGGCGGGCCATCGCCCGCCTCCCCGAGGACTTCCGCATGGCCGTCACCCTGGTCGACATCAACGGGCTGACCTGCGCGGAGGCGGCCGGAGTGCTGGACGTGCCCCGCGGCACCATCCTGTCGCGGCTGCACCGGGCCCGCCGCCGGCTCGAGGCGATGCTGCTCCCGGAGCTGGGAAGGGTGCAGGCCGATGACCTGTGAGGAGTTCCGGCTCCAGCTCACCGCCTTCAGCCTCGGTGAGCTGGAGCCGGGCGAGCGCCAGCGGGCCCACGACCACGTCACGACCTGCGACGACTGCGCCTCCCGGCTGCTGCGCGACCGCCAGCTGACCGCCCTGGTCAGGACCACCACGGTCGAGGCCCCCGAGGAGGCCCGGACCGCCGTCCTGGCCGCCGTCCGCGCCGAGGCCGGCGCCGGAGCCACGGCCGCGGCGGCCCCGGCGGCCCTGGACCCGGCCCGGCGCCCGCCCCGCCGGCGGCAGCGGCACTGGATCGCCCTGGCCGCGGCCCTGCTGGCCGCCGCCGCCGTGGTCGCCGCCGCCCTGCTGGTCACACCGGCCCCCGACCCCGGGAGCCCGCTGGCCGCGGCCTGGAGCTCGTACCACACCCGGGGCGAGCACGGCCTCGGCACCCCCAGCGACGCCCAGGCCGAGCAGCTGTTCGCCGTCCTGGGGCCGGACGCCCGCCCGCCCGACCTGCGCGGCTACGGCCTGCGCCCCGACGGCTGGGAGGCCCGCGACCTGGCCGGGCACGTGGCCTCGGTGGCCGAGTACCGCGACCAGGGGGGCGGGCGCCTCACGGTCATGCGCTGGCGGGGCGAGCTGCCGGCGGTGGCCAGGGCGCCCGCCGGGAGCGGCCTCAAGGCCTACCGCTGGGGCCGGCACACCAGCTTCTGGTGGCGGTCCGACGGCGTCGTCTGGTGCCTGGTCGGCACCATCGACCAGGACCAGCTCTACAAGATCGCCGAGCACCTGGGCGGGGAATCGTCCGCAGCCGAGCTTGGTTAGGGTGCTGGAGGCTGCGACCGTGGCCTGCCGACCACGGGAGGTTCGAATGCGACGAAGGGGTGGGCTGCTCATCGGCGTGCTGGCCGGGATACTGGCCCTGACGGCCGCCGGCTGCGGCGGCGGGGACGACAGCGGGGGCGGCAGCGCCAGCGCGACCACCGCGGCCCCGGCGACGTCCGCGGCCTCCGAGACCACGGCCGCAGCCGGCGGAGGCGGCGAGAACGAGGTCAAGCTCGTCACCGCGGACTTCAAGTTCGACCCGGCCTCCCTGGATCTCAAGGCCGGGTCCAGCTACACGGTCGAGGTGACCAACCAGGACAGCGCCGAGCACAGCTTCACCTTCGAGAAGGCCAACGTCGACCAGGACGTGGAGGCCAACGAGGACGCCACCGCCACCTTCACCGCCCCGGCGGCCGGCAGCTACGAGTTCCACTGCAAGTACCACCCGGCGCAGATGAAGGGCGCCGTCACCGTCACCTGAACACCTCAACGGTTTTCGTTCTCCAGGAATGTGGGGTCGGGGTGCGGCGTTGATCAGAGCGTCGCACCCCCTTGACCTGGAGAACGCATGCCTGAGCTCTCGACCGAGACCCTGCCCCTCCTCCCCCTGACCAGCGGGGTCGTGCTGCCGGGGATGGTCGTGACCGCCACCCTGGAGACCCCCGAGTCGCGCTCGGCGTCCAGCGCCGCCGGCGATACCGGCGGGCACCTGCTGCTGGTCCCCAAGGTCGACGGCCGCTACGCGACCGTCGGCACCGTGGCCAAGATCGAGAACGCCGGCGAGCTGCCCAACGGCCAGCTCGCGGTGGTCGTGCGCGGCCTGCACCGGGCCCGCATCGGCGCCGGCGTGGCCGGCACCGGGACCGCCACCTGGGTCGAGGTCGAGCCGATCGCCGACCCGCCGGCCACCGAGCGGGCCGTGCAGCTGGCCCGCGAGTACCGCGCCGTGGTCGAGAACATCCTCGAGGCCCGTGGCGCCGCCCAGGTGGCCGAGCTGCTGCGCGGCATCACCGACCCCGGCCAGATCGCCGACACCGCCGTCTACTCCCCCGACCTCTCCTTCGAGCAGAAGGTCGAGGTCCTCGAAGCGGTTGACGTCGAGCAGCGCCTGGAGAAGGTGCTCGCCTGGGCGCGCGACACCCTGGCCGAGGTGACCCTCAAGGACGAGATCCGCAAGGACGTCTCCGAAGGCATGGAGAAGTCGCAGCGTGAGTTCCTCCTGCGCCAGCAGCTGGCGGCCATCCGCAAGGAGCTCGGCGAGGGCGAGGACGGCGAGAGCGTCATCGACGCCTATCGCGAGAAGGCCGAGTCCGGCAAGATGCCGGAGGCCGTGCGGGCCGCCGTCGAGCGTGAGATCGGCCGGCTGGAGCGGACCAGCGAGCAGAGCCCCGAGCACGGCTGGATCCGGACCTGGCTCGACACCATGACCGAGCTCCCCTGGGGCGAGAAGTCCGAGGACGCCCTGGACATCGGCGAGGCCCGCCGGGTCCTGGACGCCGACCACACCGGCCTCGAGGACGTGAAGGACCGCATCCTCGAGTACCTGGCCGTGCGCAAGCTCCGCCGCGAGCGGGGCCTGGCCGACCAGGGCGGCCGCGGCGCCGGCGCGATCATCGCGCTGGTGGGGCCGCCCGGGGTCGGCAAGACCTCCCTCGGCGAGTCGGTCGCCAGGGCAATGGGCCGCAAGTTCGTCCGGGTCGCCCTCGGTGGCGTCCGTGACGAGGCCGAGATCCGCGGGCACCGGCGCACCTACGTGGGCGCCCAGCCGGGCCGGATCGCCCGGGCCATCAAGGAGGCCGGGACCATGAACCCGGTGTTCCTGCTCGACGAGGTCGACAAGGTCGGCGCCGACTGGCGCGGCGACCCCTCCTCGGCCCTGCTCGAGGTGCTCGACCCGGCCCAGAACCACTCGTTCCGGGACCACTACCTGGAGGTCGAGCTCGACCTGTCGGACGTGCTGTTCATCGCCACCGCCAACGTGGTCGAGACCATCCCCGGCCCGCTGCTCGACCGCATGGAGGTCGTCCGCCTGGACGGCTACACCGAGGACGAGAAGCTGGCCATCGCCCGCGACCACCTGCTCGAGCGCCAGCTGGAGCAGACCGGGCTGGGGGGCGACGAGGTGGTCGTCACCGAGGCCGCCCTGCGGGTCGTGGTCGGCGACTACACCCGCGAGGCCGGGGTCCGGAACCTGGAGCGCGAGATCGGCAAGCTGCTGCGCAAGGCGGCGACCCGGATCGCCTCCGGGGAGACCACCACCCCGCTGGTCGTGGACGCCGACGACGTGCGCGGCTACCTGGGCCGTCAGAAGTTCTTCTTCGAGGCGGCCGAGCGGACCGCCGTCCCCGGGGTCGCGACCGGCCTGGCCGTGACCGGCACCGGCGGTGACGTGCTGTTCATCGAGGCCAGCGTGATGGACGGCGAGCCCGGGCTGACCCTGACCGGCCAGCTGGGCGACGTGATGAAGGAGTCGGCCTCGATCGCCCTCTCCTACGTCCGGGCCCACGCCGGCGAGCTGGGCATCACCGGCGACGTCGCCGGGCGGCGCTACCACGTCCACGTGCCCGCGGGCGCCGTCCCCAAGGACGGCCCCTCGGCCGGCGTGACCATGACCACTGCCCTGGCCAGCCTGCTCACCGGCCGGCCGGTCCGGGCCGAGGTCGGCATGACCGGCGAGATCACCCTCCAGGGCCGGGTCCTGCCCATCGGCGGGGTCAAGCAGAAGGTCCTGGCGGCCCACCGGGCCGGCCTCAAGGAGGTCATCCTCCCCGAGCGCAACGGCGCCGACCTCGAGGACGTCCCCGAGTCGGTCCGCGAGGAGATGACCTTCCACCTGGCCAGCGAGATCGGCCAGGTCCTGGCCCACGCCCTGGCCCCCAAGGCCGAGGAGTCCATCCAGGCCGCCTGACACGACCCGGGATCGGCGGGCCCCACGTGCACTTCTGGCACTGGGGCCCGCCGGCGTCCGGGCACCATGAAGGCCCCGGGCACGGTGGCCCGGGCCGTGTTGGGCCCCATGCGGGCACCTGGCATGGTGGCCCGGGCCGTGTTGGGCCCCATGCACGCACCTGGCATGGTGGGTGGGGCTGTGGACAGCCTCGAGCATCCCTTCCTGCCGCCGGTTACCCTCCCGGATGGGGCCCGCATTGCGGGAGGCGGGGTTCCGGCGCACCCCGCGGGCCGGATGCTTGCACGGACCCATTGCGCCGCGCTCAGGCGCATGCACAGGAGCCACCCACCGTGCCCGGTGCCTGCATGGGGCCGACCGGCCCGGGCCACCGTGCCCGGTGCGTGCATGGGGCCCAACACGGCCCGGGCCACCGTGCCGGGTGGGTACATGGGGCCCAAGCAGCCTGGCCCATCGTGCCAGGTGCTTGCATGGGGGCCCGACGACCTCGCGGCCCCGGGCGCTACTGCAGGTACCCCTCGACCGTGCCCTTGGGGCGGACGGCGGCGATCTCGGGATCCTGGCCGGCGTCGCGGCGGGCCCGGCGCTGGCGCAGCAGGTCCCAGCACTGGTCGAGCTGGACCTCGACCTCGCGCAGGCGGGCCTGCTGGGTCTCGTCGAGGCCTTCGCCGACGGCCTGGCGCTCCAGGGTGTGCTCCTCCTCGACCAGGGAGCCGATGCGGTCGAGGACCTGTCTGTCGTCCATGGGACCTCACTCTACTGCATCTGCTGGTGGGCGGCCCCGGCCAGCTGTCCGAAGATCGGCCCATGCGAACCCGGTCCTTCCTCCTGGCCGCCCTGGTGGCGGCACTCCTGCTGTGCGGTGCCGCCGTCCCGGCGGGAGCGGCCGGGCCAGGGACGCCGCGCACCTGGGGCAGCAACAGCTTCGGGGAGCTCGGCGACGGCACCACCGCCAGCCGCTTCAGTCCCGGCCCGGTGACCAGGCTGGCCGACGCCACCGAGCTGGCCGGGGGCCGCGAGCACGTGGTCGCCCTCCGGGCCGACGGGACCGTCTGGACCTGGGGCTCGAACCAGTACGGCCAGCAGGGCAACGGCACCACGGCCAACCGCCTGGCCCCGGGGCCGGTGGCCGGCCTGGCCGGGGCCGTCCAGGTGGCCGCCGGCCACTACTCCAGCCTGGCCCTGCTCGGCGACGGCACGGTCCGCGCCTGGGGCATGAACTCCCAGGGCCAGCTCGGCGACGGCACTAGGACCCGGCGGACCCGGCCGGTCCAGGTCCGCAACCTCACCGGGGTGACCCAGGTCGCCGGCGGCCGCGGCCACGGCCTGGCCATCCGGTCCGACGGCAGCCTCTGGGCCTGGGGCTACAACGCCTTCGGGGAGTTGGGCGACGGCACCACCATCAGCCGCATCACCCCGGTCCGGGTGAGCGGGCTGACCGGTGTGGTCGAGGTGGCCGGCGGCCGCGACCACAGCCTGGCCCTGCTGCGCGACGGCACGGTGTGGGCGTTCGGGCACAACAGCTACGGCCAGCTCGGCGACGGCACCACCACCCACCGGTCGGTCCCGGTGCGCGTCAGCGGGCTCACCGGGGTGGTGGCGGTCGCCGCCGGGGCCTACCACAGCCTGGCCCTGCTGGGCGACGGCACGGTCCGGGCCTGGGGGCGCAACAACCTCGGCCAGCTCGGCAACGGCGCCACCGCCAACCGCTCGACCCCGGTCCGGGTGGGCACCCTCACCGGGGTCGCCTTCGTCGCCGG
>DASZON010000015.1:0-11686 GCA_035550755.1 Actinomycetota bacterium
GTTGACCAGGCAGTCGACCCGGCCCAGCTCGGCCACCACGGCCGCCACCGAGCCCTGGGCCTGGGCGACGTCGGCCACGTCGGCCTGGACGAACAGCGCCTCGGCCCCGGCGGCCCGCAGCTCGGCGGCCAGCGCCTCGCCAGGCTCGCGGCGCCGGCCGGTGACGGCGACGGCGGCGCCCTCGCGGGCGGCGGCCCGGGCGACCCCGGCCCCCACCCCCTGGGTGCCCCCGCTGACCAGGGCGACCTTGTCGGTGAGCAGCGGCATTCACGCCTCCTCGGCGGTTGCCGGGCTGGCCGGCTTCCAGTCGGGGTTGGCCAGCGCCGCCGGCCGGCGGCCGGCCAGCACGTCGGTGACACCGCGGGCGGCGGCGGCGAAGGTGGCGGCCGTGGCCCGGCGGCTCAGGCCCATCAGGTGGGGGGTGAGGACCACGTCGGGGTGGTCGAACAGGGGATGGTGGGGGGGCGGCTCGGGGTCGAAGACGTCAAGGCCGATCCCGGCCAGCCGTCCCGATTCCAGGGCGGCCAGGGCGGCGTCCAGGTCGAGCAGGCCGCCACGCCCGCAGTTGACCAGGACTGCCCCGGGCCGGACCCGGCCAAGGAGGCCGGCGTCGACGAGGTGGTGGGTGGCCTCGGTCAGGGGCGCGTGCAGGGTCAGGACGTCGCTGGCCCCGGCCAGCTCGTCCAGCTCCGGGCAGTCGACGCCGGGCGGTGGCGGGCTGATCGGGTCATGCGCGCGCACCCGCATGCCGAAGGCGGTGGCCAGCTCGGCGACCCGCCGCCCGATCCGCCCGTAGCCGATGATCCCGATGGTGGCCCCGTCCAGGTCGCCGACCGGGACCCGGCTGCGCTCGGCCCAGCCGCCCTCGCGGACCAGCCGGGTCAGGGGCGCCAGCCGCTTGACCAGGTGCAGCGCGTGGGCGAGCACGCCTTCGGCGACGGCCCGGGTGCCGGCGCCGGGGGTGATGACCACGGCGATGCCGCGGGCGCCGGCTGCTTCGAGGTCGACCTGGTCGACCCCGACGCCGGTGCGGGCCAGCACCCGCAGCCGGGGAGCGCGGGCCAGCAGGGCGGCGTCCACCACCGCGTCGGCGCGCACGATGGCGCCTTCGGCGACGGCCAGGTCGTCCGGGCCGGGCCGGGCCACGAACTCGGCGCGGTCGCCGAGGGCGTCGGTGACCAGGGCCGGGTCGACGGCGCCGAGGGCGACGACCAGCGGCCGGCGGCCGCTCACCGGTCCGCCTCCCGGGGGTCTGGGGGGCGCATGCCCGGCCCTCCCGAGGGCCGCTGGCCGCTGCTGGCCCGGACGACCAGCCGGGGCGCCACCAGGTGCTCGATGCCGGGACGGTCCGGGCTGGCGATCCGCTGGAGCAGCAGGCGGGCGGCCAGCTCGCCCATGCCGGCGCTGTCGGGGTTGACCGAGGTCAGCGAGATCTGCCTGAGCTCGGCCAGGAAGGTGTCGTCGTAGCCGGTCACGGCCAGCTCGGCGGGCAGGTCGAGGCCGGCGTCGGCCGCGGCCGACATGGCGCCGACGGCGGCCAGGTCGTTCAGCGCGGCCAGCGCCGTGACCGGGCGGCCGCCGTCCAGCAGGGCCGCCGCGGCCCTGGAGCCGCCGTCCTCGCTGAAGTCGCAGGGCTGGACCACGATCTCGCCGGCCAGCCCATGGCGGGTCATGGCGGTGCGGTAGCCGGCGGCCCGCTCGGTGGCCACGGTCCCGCCGGCCCCGCCCAGGTGGGCGACCTGGCGGTGGCCGCGCTCGACCAGGTGGTCCACCACCAGCTCCATCCCGGCGGCGTCGTCGCTGCGGACCGCGTCGGCCCTGGCCAGGCCTTCGGCCCCGGCGCCGACGACGACCACGGGCAGGCCGCCGACGACCTCGGCCAGCCGGGCCCGGTCGGGGACCGACCCGACGACCAGGAGGCCGTCGACCCGCAGGTCGCGCAGCGCGCCGATCACGCCCTCGTCCAGCCGGGGCTGGCCGGCGGCGCTGGAGGGCAGCACGGCACTGGTGAGCAGCGTGGCCAGGCGCGCCTCCTCCAGCGCCCGCCCGATGGCCTCGACGACGTCCATCGACCAGGGGTTGCGCAGGTCGGCGGCGAGGACCCCGACCGTGCCCGACCGCAACGCCGACAGCGACCGGGCGGCCCAGTTGGTCCGGTAGCCGAGCTCGGCGGCGGCCTGCTCGACGCGCCGCCGCTTGTCCTCGCGGACCAGCGGCTCGCCCCGCATGACCAGCGACACCAGCGACTTGGAGACCCCGGCACGCTCGGCGACGTCGCGGATCGTGGGCCGGCGCAGCGGGCCGGCGACCTGCTCAGCCACGGCTCGACCCCGGGGCCGCCGCCGGCTCGCGACCGAAGCTGGCCCCCGGGACGGCGGGGACGGCCTGCCAGGTGCCGCTGGCCGCGGAGGCCTCGGCGGCGGCGATGACCTCGGCCACGGCGTGGGCGTCGTCGATGGTGGAGTTGCGACGCTCGCGGCCGGCCACGGCGGCCAGGAACTTCTTCGCCTCGATGACCTTGAGGTCGTCGTAGCCCATGGCGATGCCCGGGCCGGGCTGGAAGCGGGCGTAGTCGCCGAGGTGGGGGTTGGCGAGCACGGTGGTGTAGCCGTAGTGGGCGCCGCCGCGGCCAAGGCAGAGCCGCAGCTCGTTCATCTGCTCGAAGTTCCAGGCGGCCGAGCCGTCGGTGCCGTACAGCTCGAACGCCAGCCCGCACTGGGGGCCGACGATGGTCCGCGACGCCTCCAGGGTGCCGACCGCGCCCGGGACCTGGCCGGTGGGGGAGAAGCGGACCAGGGTGGCGGCGTAGTCGTCGTTCTCCACCGGGCCGAGCTCGCCGTCCTCGATCACCGCGAAGTGGGTGGCCGAGCCCATCGGCAGGATCGGCCGCTCGCCGTAGATGGTGCTGGTCAGCGCGCTGACCTCGGCGATCGGGCCGATCAGGTAGCTGACCAGGTCGACCACGTGGCTGAGGAGGTCGCCGAGGGCGCCGCTGCCGGCCAGCTGGCGCGTGAACCGCCACGACAGCGCCCCCTTGGGCTCGGCGGCGTAGCCGGTGAAGAACACCGCCCGGACGTTGGTGATGCGGCCCAGCGCGCCCTGGGCGACCAGCTCGCGGACGTGCTCGACGGCCGGGGCGTGGCGGTAGTTGAAGCCGATGGAGGTGACCACCCCGGCGGCCCGGGCGGCGGCGGCGACCTCGCCGGTCTCGGCGGCGTCGCGGCCGACCGGCTTCTCGATCCAGAACGGCTTGCCGGCCTCGGCGGCGGCCACCCCGATCTCGCGGTGGAGCAGGTTGGGGGCGCAGATGGAGACCACGTCGACCTCGGGGTCGGCCAGGACGGCGCGGTAGTCGGCGCTCCCCCTGGCGTAGCCGAGGGCGTCGCGGGCGTAGGCGACCCGGTCGGCGGCGGTGTCGGCGGCATGGACCAGCCGGGGCCGCAGCCCCAGCTCCGGGTAGACCGAGGGCAGCGCCTGGTAGGCGCGGCTGTGGAGCTTGCCCATCCAGCCGACGCTGATGAGCCCCACGCCGATGTCGCGGGTCGCGCCGCCGGTGGTGTCGCTGTCGGTGGTGGTGGTGCTGGTCATGTGCGGCCTCCGCGTGTCTCGCCGGGCTGTCGGGCCCGTCCGAGCTCGCCGGCGACGGCGGCGGCGAGCAGGGTGGTGTCGGAGCCGACGGCCACGAAGGTCCAGCCGTCGGCCTGCCGGGTGGCGGCGGTCGCGCCGTCGCGGACCAGCAGCCCGCACGCCTTGCCGTGCCGGGCGGCCGCCACCCGCACCCGCTCGACCGCGGCCAGGTAGGCAGGCGCCTCGAGGTCGCCGGGCACCCCGAGGTTGTGGCTGAGGTCTTGGGGGCCGACGAACAGCACGTCGACCCCGTCGACGGCGGCGATCTGGTCGACCTGCTCGACGGCCGCCGCCGACTCGACCTGGACCACGCCCAGGACCTCGGCGTCGGCCCGGGCAAGGGCGCCGGGGTCGAGCCCGAACCGGCAGGCCCGGTTGTAGGTGGCCACCCCCCGGTCGCCGGCGGGTGGGTAGCGCAGGTGCCGGACCGCCTGGCGGACCTCCTCGGCGGTGTCCATGCGGGGCAGCATCACGCCGGCCGCGCCCAGGTCGAGGACCCGGCCGATGCGGATGCGGGCGCCGGACTCGACCCGGACCACGGTCGGGACGCCGTAGGCGCCGGCGGCCGGGACCACGTCGCGGACCTGCTCCTCCCCGCCCGACCCGTGCTCCAGGTCCAGGACCAGCCAGTCGACCCCGGCGGCGGCGCAGGCCTCCGCGGTGACCGGCGAGGCCCCGCCGACGAAGGTGCCAACGGTCGCCTCGCCGGCAGCCAGGCGGGACCGCAGCCGGCCCCGGTCCAGGGGGGACAGCCCGGCCGGGACGGTGGTCGCGGCGGCGCTCATCCGTACCACCGCTGGGTGGCCAGCCCGTCCTCGTACTCGGCCCGGAGCCGGGCCACCGTGTCCTGCTCGGCGACCTCGGCCGGGGCGACGTCCCACCAGACGCCGGCGCCGGGCAGGTCGGCGTGGGGGATCGCCGGCACCACGATCACCACCGGGCCGCCGTGGTCGCGGGTCCCGGCCAGGGCGGCGCGGACCTGGTCGGCGGTGGTGGCCCGGACGGCGCGGGCGCCGAGGCCCTCGGCCACCTTGACCAGGTCGACGTCCAGGTACCCGCCCTCCAGGCGTGGCGGCTTGGCCCCCGCGCTCCCGGCGCCGGTCAGCTCCAGGCCGCCGTCGCGGTAGCGGAACTCGTTGCCGAACTCGGCTCCGCTGCGCAGCATCTGCAGGCGGTGGATGACCTGGTAGCCGCGGTTCTCGGGGATCACGACGGTGATCGCCAGGCCCTCCTGGGCGGCGGTGACGAGCTCGGTGGGGGCCATCAGGAAGGTGCCGTCGCCCAGGAACGAGACGACCCGCCGGGTCGGGTCGGGCTCGGCCAGGCGCACCCCGATCGCGGCCGGCAGCTCATAGCCCATGCAGGAGAACCCGAACTCCAGGTGGGTGCGGCGGCCCTCGGTGGCGTCCCAGACCTTCTGGAGGTCACCCGGCGGCCCGCCAGCGGCGGCGATGATGACGTCGCCGGGGCGGGCATGCTCCTGGAGCAGCCCGATCAGCTGGCCCTGGGTCAGCACCGCCCCGGTGCCGGTCACGACGTCCGAGCCGGGCTCGAGGGCCGAGGAGTCGTAGGGCGTGTCGGGATCGATGGCGGCGGCCCGCTCGGCCTGCCACCGCTGGCTGCGGGCCCGGACCCGCTCCTGCCAGCCGGCCGGGCTGCGGGCGGCGGCGCCCCGGACGGCCTCGGTGAGGGCGGCCAGGGCCCGCTTGGCGTCGGCCACGATCCCGGTGGCGCCGAGCCGGCCGGCGTCGTACGGGTTGACGTTGATGCTGGCGAAGCGGACCTCCGGGTGCTGGAACAGCGACTGGGAGGCGGTCGCGAAGTCGGTCAGGCGCGACCCGACGGTCAGGACCAGGTCGGCCTCGCGGGCCAGGTCGTTGGTGGCCGGGGTGCCCTCCAGGCCGATGCCGCCCAGCTGCCACCAGGCGCGCCGCTGGACCGCGCCCTTGCCGGCGAAGGTCTCGGCCACCGGGACCCCGGCCGCCTCGGCCAGGGCCTCCAGCTCCGGGGTGGCGTCGGCGTAGACGACCCCGCCACCGGCGATGATCAGCGGCCGCTCGGCCTGGGCGAGGAGCCGGGCAACGGCCTCGACCTCGCCGGGGTCGGGGGATGGGCGGCGGATCATCCAGTCGCGCTCGGCGAACAGCTCGGCCGGGTAGTCGTAGGCGTGCGACTGGATGTCCTGGGGGAGGGCGAGGACCACGGCGCCGGTGTCGACCGGGTCGGTGAGCACCCGCATGGCCTGGGGCAGGGCGGTCAGGAGCTGCTCGGGCCGGGTGATGCGGTCGAAGCAGCGGGCCAGGGGCCGGAAGGCGTCGTTGACGCTGGTGTCGGCCTCGGTCGGGTGCTGGAGCTGCTGGAGGACCGGGCCCTGGCGGCGGGTCGCGTAGCTGTCGCCGGGCAGCAGCAGCACCGGCAGGCGGTTGACGGTGGCCAGCCCGGCGCCGGTGACCATGTTGAGCGCGCCCGGGCCGATGGAGGCGGTCACGGCCAGGGTGGCCTGGCGCCGCGACGCCTTGGCGTAGGCGGTGGCCACGTGCACCAGGGCCTGCTCGTTGCGGCCCTGGATGAACGGGAGGGCGTCGCTGAGCTGGTCCAGGGCCTGCCCGAGGCCGGCCACGTTGCCGTGGCCGAAGATCCCGAGGGCGGCCGGGATGAGCCGCCGGCGCTGCCCGTCGGCGACCGAGTACTGCCTGGAGAGGTAGGTCACGATCGCCTGGGCGACGGTCAGTCGCACGGTGTCGGTGGGCATGTCGTCCTCCTGCGCTGCTGCTGGTGGGCTCGGGCCGCGGCTACCAGGGCCGGCCGTGGAGCACGATGGTCTTGGACTCGGTCATCTCGGCCACGGCGGCGCGGGGTCCTTCCTTGCCGATGCCGCTGCCCTTGAGGCCGCCGTAGGGCATGAGGTCGGCGCGCCACAGCGGGGTCCAGTTGACGTGGACGCTGCCGGCGTCGATCTCGCGCATGGCCTGGACGGCGCCGGCCACGTCGCCGGTGAAGATGCCGGCGGCCAGGCCGTAGCCGGTGCCGTTGGCCTGGGCGATGGCCGTCTCCCAGTCCTCGGCCGTGCTGACGGCGACGGCCGGGCCGAACAGCTCGTTCTGGCTGAAGGGCGAGGCCGGGTCGACGTCGGCCACCACCGTCGGCGCGACCACGGCGCCGTCGCGCTGGCCGCCGGTGAGCACCCGGGCGCCGCCGGCGGCGGCGTCGGCGATGGCCCGCTCGACCCGCTCGGCCTCGGCCGCGGTGATCAACGAGCCCATGGTGGTGTCGGGCGAGGCGGGGTCGCCGGTGCGGATGGCCTCGACCTTGGGGACGAGCGCGTCCAGGAAGTCGGCGGTCACCCTCGGGTGGGTGATCACCCGCTGGACCGAGATGCAGACCTGGCCGGCGTTGACGTAGCCGCCGGCGGCGACGGCGCTGGCGGCCTGCTCCAGGTCGGCGTCGGGCAGCACGATCACCGGGCAGGAGGCGCCAAGCTCCAGCGACAGCTTCTTCACCCCGGCCACGCGGGTGATGCGCTCGCCGGTGGCGGTCGAGCCGGTGAAGGAGATCTTGCGCACCCGCGGGTCGCCGACCAGCGCGTCGCCCAGGGTGCCGCCCGGCCCGGTGAGGACCGACAGCACCCCCTCGGGAAGGCCGGCGTCGACGAAGCAGGCGGCCAGCTCCAGGGCGGTCAGGGGGGTCGTGCGGGCCGGCTTGAGGACCACGGCGTTGCCGGCGGCCAGGGCGGGGGCGAGCTTGTGCAGCACCAGCAGGGCCGGGTAGTTGAAGGGGGTGATGGCCACGACGACCCCGCACGGCTGGCGCAGGGTGAAGCCGACCTTGTCCTGGCCGGTGCCGGGGTTGGCGTCCAGCGGCAGGGTGTCGCCGTACAGCTGGGTGCCCTCGTAGGCGGCGAGCCGGATGAGCGCTCCGGAACGGCCGGCCTCGCCGGTGGCCTCGGTGATGGTCTTGCCGGTCTCGGCGCTGATCGTCCTGGCGGTCCCGGCGGCCCGCTGGTCGGCCAGCTCGGCCGCCCGCAGCAGGATCCGCATCCGCTCGTGCGCCGGGGTGTGGCGCCAGGTCCGGGCGCCGTGCTCGGCGGCCGTCAGCGCCGCCCCGACGTCGTCGGTGCCGGCCACCGCGACGGTCCCGACCACCGCGCCGTCATAGGGGGAGGTCACCTCCTCGGTCCGCCCCGAGCCGGCAGCCGGCCGCCACCGCCCACCGATCAACATCTCCGTTCGTGCCATCGCCCGTCCCTCCCGTGCCGCCGACCTACTTGGAACGTTCCAAGTTGGACCGTTCCAAGAGTGGGGGATGTCGGCGTCGGCGTCAAGACCCGATGCAGCCGCTACGCGAGGCTGCTGCCGAAGCTGTCGCCGTCCTCCGGCGTGCCCGGGACGCCGCCGTTGCCCTGGAAGAAAAGCTGGGCGCCGGTGGTGGTCAGCGTGCCGGCGGAACCGTTGAGGGTGTCGACGGCGCCCGCGTCGAGGATGCTGCCGATGTCCTCGAAGGGCGCGCCGACGGCCAGGTCGTCGAAGCCGTTGTTGTCGTAGTCGCCGGTCGCCAGGGCGGCGCCGACGAAGTCACCCTCCTCGGCGGTGCCCACCAGGCCGCCCGTGCCCTGGAAGAACTGCTGGTTGCCGGCGCTAGTCAGTCTGGTGGCGGAGCCGTAGAGGACGTTCACCGCCCCGGCGTCCTGGATGCTGCCGACGTCCTCGCCGAGCACGCCGATGGCCAGGTCGTCGAACCCGTTGGTGTTGAAGTCGCCGACCGCGAGGGCGAACCCGAAGGTGTCGCCGTCCTCGGCGACCCCGGCGACGCCGCCGCTGCCCTGGAAGAACTGCTGGTTGCCGGTGGCGGTCAGCTTGGCGGCGGAGCCGTAGAGCACGTTGACCGCCCCGGCGTCCAGGACCGCGCCGACGTCCTCGAAGGGGGCGCCGACGGCCAGGTCGGCGGAGCCGTCGTTGTTGAAGTCGCCGCCGGCCAGGGCGGAGCCGAAGAAGTCGCTCTCCTCGGCGACGCCGCCGATCCCGCCGTTGCCCTGGAAGAAGACCTGGTCGCCGGTGACCGACAGGTTGGCCGCCGAGCCGTACAGGACGTTGATGGCGCCGGCGTCGAAGGTGGCGCCGACGTCCTCGAAGGGGGCGCCGATGGCGAGATCGGCGAAGCCGTCATTGTTGAAGTCCCCCCTCCCCAGGGCGAAGCCGAACTCGTCGCCGATCTCGGCGGTGCCGAGGACGCCGCCCACGCCCTGGAGGAACTGCTGGTTGCCGACGCTGCTGAGCCCGCTGGCCGAGCCGAACAGGACGTTGACCGCCCCGGCCTGGGAGATGGCGCCGGCCCCTTCGGAGGGGACCCCGATGGCGAGATCGTCGAACCCGTCGTTGTCGAAGTCGCCGACCCCCAGCGCCGAGCCGAAGCCGTCCCCGGACTCGGCGGCGCCGAGGACCCCGACGCTGTTCTGGGAGAAGAGCTGCCCGCCGCCGGCTCCCAGCCCGGTGGCCGACCCGGACAGGACGGTGACGGCGCCGGCGTCGTCGATCGTGCCCACGTCCTCACCGGGGACCCCGACGGCGAGGTCGCCGAAGCCGTCGTTGTCGAAGTCCCCGACGGCCAGCGCGCTGCCGAAGAGGTCGAAGGCCTCGGCGGCGTCGGGAACACCGCCGCTGCCCTGCACCAGCTGCTGGCTGCCGGCGCCGGTCAGCCCGGTCGGCGAGCCGGGCAGGACGTCGACGGCGCCGGCGAGGGCGGCACCGCCGACCCCCTCTCGCGGCACGCCGACGGCCAGGTCGGTGAAGCCGTCGTCGTCGAAGTCGGCCTGCACCGCCACCGCCGCCGCGGCCGCGGCGGGGGAGTGGCCGGTGCTGGCCCGGCCGGTGGTGGCGCGGCGATCGGGCTGGGACGCGGCCGCGTGGGCGACCACCGGCCAGCATGCCAGCATGCTCACCAGAGAGAGGATGGTCAGGACTCGACGCACGCTCATCACCCCCGCCCCTCACCTGTGGAGGTCCCGACGGCGGACTTGGTCGATGGTGTGAGAGGGCGAGATTGCACCTTGCGAGGGGAAAAGTCCAGCCTCGACGCGGGCGCGACAAGCACGGATCATCTCGTCATTCGGTCACAGGGGAACGAATCCGTCGCGCAGCCAGGAGGGGACGGCCATGCCGCGCTTAGCTCACGGAGCGGTTCCAACCGCCGAGGAGATCCGCGACGCCCAACGCGACCTCGCCAGCACCACCGCCGGTCTCGACCTGGGGTTCGCGGTCGCCGGCCCGGCGGCACTCCAGGACTTCGACTTCCTGTTCCCCACCCTCCAGAGCAACCCGGCCAACCTGCTGCCCCAGGAGGCCGCCACCCCGGCCCGGCTCAAGGAGCTCGGCCGGGCGATGGTCGATCCCGGCGTGGCCAGCGGCGACAGCACCATCCCGGCCATCTACACCTACTTCGGCCAGTTCGTCGACCACGACATCACCCTGGAGTCCGGCTCGTTCACCACCGCCCAGCTGGTGTCGCCCACCATGACGCCGCTGCCCCTGGCCAAGATCCGCGACGACCTGAAGAACCTGCGCACCGCCACCCTGGAGCTGGACAGCCTGTACGGTCCGCCGGCCCCCCGGGCCTTCCCGAACATCAACAAGCTGCTGATCGGCCGGGTCACCGCCCTGGGCGGGACCGAGGCGCCGTCGCTGCGGCCAGTCGGCAAGGGCGACGACAGCGACCTGCCACGCGAGCCCCGCAGCCCCGACTTCGCCCATGACCGGGCCGCTCGGATCGGCGACCCCCGCAACGACGAGAACCTGATCGTCGCCCAGCTGCACCTGGCCTTCCTCAAGGCCCACAACCGCCTGGTCGACCAGGGCCGCACCTTCGCCCTGGCCCGGCGGCTGCTGCGCCAGCACTACCAGCACATCGTGGTCCAGGACTTCCTCAAGCGGGTCGCCGACCCGGCGGTGGTCGACAGCATCCTGGCCAACGGCAACCAGCTCTACGACGCCCTGGCCGAGCCGTTCTTCCTGCCGATCGAGTTCACCGTGGCCGCCTACCGGTTCGGCCACTCCATGATCCGCGACGACTACGACTTCAACCTCAACTTCAACCTCAGCGGCGCCCCCGGCACCTTCCCGGCCGACCTGGGGCTGCTGTTCACCTTCACCGCCCTCAGCGGCCAGCTGGGCGACTTCGACACCCTGCCCGACAACTGGATCATCGAGTGGGAGCGCTTCGTCGACACCGGCACCGGCGTCGCCAACAAGGCCCGCAAGTTCGACACCAAGGTGTCGACCGGCCTGTTCCACCTCCAGTCGTCCCAGGGCCAGGAGGAGACCCCGGCCGACGCCGCCAACCTGGCCGTCCGGAACCTGCTGCGCGGCTACGGGCTGCGCATGCCCACCGGCCAGGCCGTGGCCCACCACCTCGGCCTCACCCCGCTCACCGCCACCCAGCTCAAGGCCGCGGCGGCCAGCACCACCCAGGGCGGCGTGCTCCAGCGCAGCGGGTTCCTCACCCGCACCCCGCTCTGGTACTACCTGCTCGCCGAGGCCAAGCACCACGGCGGCCAACGCCTCGGCCCGGTCGGCAGCAGGATCGTCGCCGAGGTCCTGATCGGCCTGGTCCGCCGCAGCGACGACTCGATCCTGCGCACCCCCGGCTGGACTCCGACCCTGCCCGCCGCCACCCCCGGCCGCTTCGACCTGGCCGACCTGCTCCGCTTCGCCAGGGTGCTCGCATGAACCTCACCGATGTGCAGGACCGGTCGCGGCGGGTCTTCACCGAGCTCCTGCGCGACAGTGGCCGAGGGCCGGCCCCCGCGGGGCCGGCCGCGTCGGCGGAGCTCGCTCCGCCGCGGGCGCGGTTCTCGGTGTTCGACCCCGCCCAGGCGGCCGCGGCCAGCCAGCTCGCCCTCGGCCTGTCGGTGGTGGCGGCGGCCTCGGACGACCTGGTCGACGGCCTCGACGCCGCCCTCACCGAGGCCACCCGGGCGGCGCAGACCGAGGACCCCGAGCTCGTCCACCATGCGCTGTCGCTGTTCGTCACCCACAGCCGGGAAGGCCGCCGCCTGGTCAAGCCGCGC
>DASZON010000016.1:0-2994 GCA_035550755.1 Actinomycetota bacterium
GTAGGCCCGGGTGGCGGCCACCTTGGCCGGGTTGGCGCCGGCCGGCATCACCACCACCGCCCGGCCGCCGGTCTCGGCCGCGGCCAGGGCGACCGCCTGGCCGTGGTTGCCGGAGCTGACCGCCAGCACCCCGGCGGCCCGGCGGCCGGGGTCGAGGGCGAGCAGGGCGTTGAACGCCCCCCTGGCCTTGAACGCCCCCACCCGCTGCAGGTGCTCGGCCTTGAGCGCCACCCGGCAGCCCAGCTCCCGGTCGAGCAGCCGCGAGCGCAGGACCGGGGTCCGGTGGACCCGGCCGGCGATCCGGGCCGCCGCCCGCTCCACGTCGACGACCGAGAAGGGGGGGTCCGGGGGGGCGCTCGGGGCCCCGCCGGTCGGGCGGACCCTCATCCGGCGGCCACGACCGCCTTGGCCGCCCGCTCGGCCTCCTCGGCGCTCACCTCGTAGGAGAAGACCAGCCGGACCCGGTCGGGGTCGGTGTCGGCGGCCAGCACCCCCTGGCCGGCCAGCCGCTCGACCAGCCCCGGCCCGTCGGTGCCGAACGCCCCCGCGGCCAGCAGGACCATGTTGGTCTGGACGGCCGCGGGATCGAGGCTGCCGGGGACGGCCGCGGCCACGGTCGCGGCCAGGCCGCGGGCGTTGGCGTGGTCGTCGGCGAGGCGGTCGACCTGCTCCTCCACGGCGACCAGGGCGGCGGCGGCCAGCACCCCGGCCTGGCGCATGGCCCCGCCGTACAGGTGGCGGACCTCGCGGGCCCGCTCGACCAGGTCCCGGGAGCTGACCACGGCCGAGCCGACGGGCGCGCCCAGCCCCTTGGAGAAGCAGACCGAGAGGCTGTCGAACAGCCGCCCGTACCGGTCCAGGGGGATCCCGGTGGCCACCGAGGCGTTCCAGATCCGGGCCCCGTCGCAGTGCAGGTGCAGCCCGGCCTGGTCGGCCAGGGCCCGCAGCTCCTCGAGGACCTCGAGCGGCTGGACGGCCCCGCCGGCCCGGTTGTGGGTCTGCTCGACCGCGATGGCGCTGGTCGGGACCCCGTAGCGGGCGCCACGGACCCGGGCCCGGGCGGCTGCCGGCTCCAGCATCCCCCGCGGCCCGGCCACCGGGTGCAGCTGGACACCGCTGAGCACCGGGGCGGCCGCGGCCTCGTACCAGAGGATGTGGTTGTCCTCGTTGGCCAGGACCTCGGTGCCGGGCGGGGCGGCCAGACGAAGGCAGATCTGGTTGCCCATGGTCCCCGAGGGGACGTACAGGGCGGCCTCGTGGCCGAGGCGCTCGGCCACGGCCGCCTCCAGCCGCCTGATCGTCGGGTCCTCGCCCCAGACGTCGTCGCCGACCTCGGCCTCCGCCATGGCCCGGCGCATGGCCGGGGTCGGGCGGGTGAAGGTGTCGGAGCGCAGGTCGATCATCGGCGCCAGTCTACGCGCGGGCGTGCCACAATCGTCCGTCCGCCACCACCCGCGACCCGCACCGAGGAGCCATGTCCTCCACGCCGCTGCCCCACAAGGACACCCTTGAGATCCGCGGCCACATCATCGACTCGATGCTGTTCACCCGCATCCTGGACCAGGTCCTGGAGGCCCACGGCAGCTACGAGATCGAGCAGTTCGACGTCGGCCGCACCCCGGTCGACCCCTCCTACGCCCGCCTGGCGATCCGCACCGACGACCCCGAGCGGCTGGAGGAGCTGGTCCAGTCGCTGATGGGGCTGGGCATGCAGCGGCTGGAGACCGGCGAGGCGACCGTGGTCCCGGCCGAGATGGACGGGGTCCTGCCCGACGGCTTCTACTCCTCCACCAACCTGGAGACCGAGGTACGGGTGGCCGGGGCCTGGGTGCGGGTCGAGAACCCGGAGATGGACTGCGCGATCGTGGTCCGCGACCGCCAGGCCCGGACCGTGCCCATGTCGGACGTGGTCAAGGGAGAGCAGGTGGTGGTGGGCAGCCAGGGCATCCGGGTCCAGCCGCTGGACCGGGGCCGCTCGGGCGAGGTCTTCGAGTTCATGTCCTCGCAGGTGTCGAGCGAGAAGCCCCAGGGGCTGATCGTGCGCCGGGTCGCGGCGACGATGCGGGCGACCAAGGAGCGGGGCGAGCGGATCCTGTGGGTCGGCGGCCCGGCGGTGGTCCACACCGGCGCCGGCCCGGCCGTGGTCCGGCTCATCGAGGCCGGCTACATGGACGTGCTGTTCGCCGGCAACGCCCTGGCCACCCACGACATCGAGGGCGCCCTGTACGGCACCTCGCTCGGGGTCAACCTGACCGAGGGGATCGGGGTCGAGCACGGCCACGAGCACCACATCCGGGCCCTCAACACCATCCGCCGCTGCGGCTCCATCGCCAAGGCGGTCGAGCAGGGCGTGCTCACCTCCGGGATCATGCACGCCTGCGTGGTCGGTGGGGTCGACTTCGTCCTCGGCGGCTCGGTCCGCGACGACGGCCCCCTCCCCGACACCGTCACCGACGTGGTCGAGGCCCAGCGCCAGATGCGCTCGCTCCTCGGTGGGGTCGGCTACGCGCTGATGGTGGCCTCGATGCTGCACTCGATCGCCACCGGCAACCTCCTCCCGGCGTCGGTCCCGCTGGTGTGCGTGGACATCAACCCCGCCACCGTGACCAAGCTCGCCGACCGTGGCTCGGCCCAGGCCACCGGCGTGGTCACCGACACCGGCCTGTTCCTGGGGGCCCTGGCCGACGAGCTGACCCCCCGGGCGTCCTGACTCAGGCCATCAGGATCCCGCGGTCGGCGAAGGCCCGGGTGACGGCCGCGGCCGCGGCGTTGCCGTAGAGGCGCCGGGCGGCCGTGACCGTCCGGCGGGCCAGGTCCGGCATGGTGGTGCCGGGGAAGTCGAAGGAGCCCTCGAGGATGACGGTGTCGGCACGGACGTTGCCGAGCGCCTGGCGGATGTCCCACAGGGCACGCGACCAGATCTGGCCGTCGTGGTGCACCTCGCCGTTCAGGTCGGCCGGGAAGTGCAGGTCCCGGTCGACCCGGCGCAGGCAG
>DASZON010000017.1:0-17738 GCA_035550755.1 Actinomycetota bacterium
GGGGACGCTCGCGCTGGTGCTGGCCCTGCTCGTCTGGCCGGACGAGACCCTGGACGTGGTCCGGCTGGTCGCGGGCGCGCTGCTGCTGCTGTGGGGCGGCGCCACCATCGGCGAGGCCTACCAGTCGCCCATCCGCGACGAGCGCTACTACCGGGCCGAGCTGAACAAGGAGATCCCACACCGGCTGATCTGAGCAGCCGCCTAGGGCAGTGTCAGGACCTGCGGCCCGTCGTCCACCACGGCAAGGGTGTGCTCGAAGTGGGCGGCGCGGGAGCCGTCGCGGGTGGCGACGGCCCAGCCGTCGCGGCGGTGGACGTAGGCGGCGTCGCCGTCCACGAACATGGGCTCGACGGCCAGGACCAGCCCGTCGCGGAGCCGCGGGCCGCGGCCGGGGCGGCCGTCGTTGTCGACCGAGGGGTCCTCGTGGAGCAGCTGGCCGACCCCGTGGCCGCCGTGGTCGGCCAGGATGCCGTAGCCGGCGCCGTGGGCGACCTGGCCGACGGCGTGGCTGATGTCGGACAGGCGGTTACCCACCCGGGCCTGCTCGATCCCGGCCCACAGGGCCTGCTCGGTCGTCTCCAGCAGCCGCCGGTCGGCCGGGTCGATCTCGCCGACGCCCACGGTCACGGCCGAGTCGGCGTGGTAGCCGTCGACGACCGCGCCGCAGTCGATCGACAGGATGTCGCCGGACCGCAGGCGGGTACGGTCGGGGATGCCGTGGACGATCACCTCGTTGACCGACAGGCACAGGCTGGCCGGGAACGGGCTGGGCGCGAAGCGGGGGTGGTAGCCGAGGAACGAGGCGGTGGCCCCCTCGGCGGCGATCGTCCTCGCCCCCAGGTCGTCCAGCTCTCGCAGGGTCACCCCGGGCCGCACGGCCGCCACCACCCGCTCCAGGGTCCGGGCGACCACCCGCCCGGCCCGGCGCATGGTGGCGATCTCGTCCCGGGACTTCAGGATGACCACTGCCGCTCCTCGGTGTCACCGCCGTCGGCCGGCGCCTCCGCGGCCGGCGCCTCGGGGGAAGGCGCCTCCGGGGCAGGCGCCTCCGGGGCGGACGCCTCCGGGGCGGGGGCCTCCGGGGCGGGGGCTTCCCGGGCGGGATCCTCGGCCGGGCGCTGGCGCTCGCGCAGCCACAGCCACAGCGACCCGCCGGCGACCAGCCCAAGGGAGATCCAGCCGTTGCGGGACAGCCCCAGGAACCGGAAGGTCGTGTCCGTCCGCAGCAGCTCCAGCCCGAACCGCCCGGCCCCGTACAGCACCAGGTAGAGCAGGGACAGGCTGCCCGGGCGCAGCCGCCGGGTGGCCGACACCCGCAGCAGGATCCCCACCACGATCAGGTTCCAGATCGACTCGTACAGGAAGGTGGGGTGGAAGGTGGCGGCGTCGGCGTAGCGGTCGGGCCGGTGGCCGGGATCGACCTCCAGCGCCCACGGCAACGTGGTCGGGGTGCCGAACAGCTCCTGGTTGAAGTAGTTGCCCCAGCGGCCGAAGGCCTGGGCCAGGGGGATGGCCGGGATGGCGGCGTCCAGCGCCCGGAGCACGGCCAGGCCACGGCGGCGGGCCACCCACAGCCCGGTGAGGATGCCCACCGTCAGCCCGCCGTACAGGGCCAGCCCGCCCTGCCAGATGGCGAACACCGCCAGCGGGTTGTCGCGGAAGTCGCCGGTGTGGGTGATCACGTAGCCGAGCCGGCCGCCCAGGAACCCGGCGATCACCGCCCAGATGGCCGGCCGCTCGATCTCGCCCGGCTTGCCCCCGGCCTCGACCCAGCGCTTGTTGGCCAGCCAGAACGCGGCCAGCACCCCGAGGGCGATGCACAGCCCGTACAGGTGGAAGAACAACGGCCCCAGATGGAACCCGTTGGTCGGCGGCGCCGGGATGAAGGCGAGCACCTCAGGGCTCCAGGACCCCGGCCACCGCCTTGTCCACGGCGGCCAGGACCTCGGTGTCCAGGTGGCAGCCGGAGGCGGCGCAGGTCTCCTCCAGCTGGTCGGGCCGCGACGCCCCCACGATCGCCGAGGCCACCGTCGGGTCGCGCAGGACCCAGGCCAGGGCGAGCTGGGCCATGGACAGGCCGGCCTCGTCGGCCACCACCCGCAGTCGCTCGACCGCGTCCAGGACCTCCTCGGTCAGGAACCGGCCGACGAACGCGCCCATCTTGCGCGACGCTGCCCGGCTGTCGGGCGGGGGCGCCTGGCCGCTGCGGTACTTGCCGGTCAGCACCCCCTGGGCCAGCGGCGACCAGACGACCTGGCCGACCCCCTCGCGGGCGCACAAGGCAAGCACCTCGGCCTCGATGCGCCGGCGCAGGATCGAGTACTCGGGCTGGTTGGCGACCAGCCGGTCCAGGCCCAGCTCGTCGGCCAGGCGCAGCGCCTCCTCGATCTGGCCGGCGGTCCACTCGCTGACCCCGACGTAGTGGACCTTGCCCTGGCGGACCAGGTCGTCCAGGGCCCGCAGGGTCTCCTCCAGCGGGGTCTCGTCGTCGAAGCGGTGGCACTGGTAGAGGTCGACATAGTCGGTGCGCAGCCGGCGCAGGCTGGCGTGGCAGGACTCCATGACGTGCTTGCGGGACAGGCCGCGGTCGTTGGGGCCGTCGCCGACCGGGAAGTAGACCTTGGTCGCCAGCACGTACGAGGAGCGGGGGTAGGGGGCCAGGGCCTCGCCCAGGACCTCCTCGGCGGCCCCGCGGCCGTAGACGTCGGCGGTGTCGAAGAAGTTGACCCCGAGGTCGTACGCCCGGGCCACGCAGGCACGGCCCCGGTCGGCCTCGACCCCGACCCCGTAGGTGAGCCAGGACCCCAGCCCGATCTCCGACACCCTGACGCCGCTCGCGCCCAACCGGCGGTAGTCCACCTGCGCCGTCTCCCTTCAGCTCGGTTCTGGCGGCGGCTTGCCGACCAGCTGGCCGCCGCCCCTGACCACCAGCTCGTCCCGGAGCGCCCACAGGGCCGGGAAGAACCGGTAGCGGGTGGTCCGCTGCAGGTAGGCGATGGCCATCCCGCCGGTGCCGCGCGCGTGGTCGCCGAGGGTACGCTGCACGAGCGCCACGTGCTCCTGGCGCCAGCGGGTGAACCGCTCGTCGTAGTCGACCAGGGCCTCGCAGACCAGGTAGAAGTCGCCCCGCGGGCCCGGGTCCATGTAGAAGTCGGCCCAGGTCGCGAGGTCGTGGACGCCCAGGCGGGCGGCGGCGCCGGCGTGGGCCTCGGCCAGGGACCGCTCGTGAAGGCGGGTGGCCAGCGGCTCGGGCAGCTCGCCCCCGTACTCGATCTCCAGCGCCTTGAGGTAGCTCGGGTCGCGCAGCCCCGAGCGCAGCTCCAGCTCCCGGAACTGGACCGACTGGGACCCCGACGCCGTGCCCAGGTAGCTGCGGAACTGGTGCAGGTCCCAGGGGGCCAGGGTGTGGAGGCTGCGCATCTGGTCGAGGGCGTGCCCGAGGGTGTGGTTGACCCGCCCGAGCAGGGCGTGGGAGCGGGGGAAGTCGCCGGCGTCGAGCAGCCCCACGACCCGCCCCAGGTCGTGCAGGAGCAGCTTCATCCACAGCTCCAGGGCCTGGTGGACGACGATGAAGTGCAGCTCCTCGGGATGGGGCGGCCGGGAGCGGGGCTGCTGCAGCGACAGCAGCTCCGGGACCCGCAGGTAGCTGCCGTAGGTCAGCTCGTCGGTGTCCATCGACCCCCCTTGGTCGCCGCGGTGCCGGGAAAGAGCCTATCGCTGGTCGATCTGGAATTGCCCGCGCGTCCCGGGCTACTTAGCATTGACCGTAGACGCCTGTCTCGAAGGGAGCCGCCGGTGCGCAGGACCGCGATCCTCCTCGGCGGCGTCGCCGTGCTCGCCCTGTTGCTGACCCCGGCCACCGGGGCGGCGACGGCGCCGGGGGCGGCCCGGGCGGCCGCGGCCGGCCAGCCTGACAGCCCGGCCCTGGACGCCCGCGGGCGCGAGCTGTACCAGAACGCCTGCGCCTCCTGCCACGGCCCCGACCCGGCCGGGCCCAGCTACTACCCGACGGTGCCGTCGCTGAAGAACGTCGGCGGGGCGGCCGCGGTCAACTGGGCGCTGCGCACCGGCCGGATGCCCTGGAAGGACAACAAGGGCCCGGCCATCGAGCGCGGCGAGCCCCGCTTCAACGAGGAGGACACCCGGGCGCTGGTGGACTACATCGGCAAGGCGGTCGGGGACGCCCAGATCCCCGACGTCGACCCGGCCCGGGGCGACCTGCAGCGCGGCCGCGAGCTGTACGGGCAGGCGTGCGCGGCCTGCCACGGCATGAACGGCGCCGGGGCCGCCCTCGGCGGCGACAACATCGCCGTGTCCCTCCAGGACGTCCACCCCCAGGACGTGGCCGAGGCGATCAAGATCGGCCCCGGGCAGATGCCGGTCGGCGGCGGCCTGGCCGACTACGAGTTCGGCACCGCCCAGAGCCGCCAGGAGGTCGACGACATCGCCGCCTACGTCGAGAGCCTGCGCACCACCCCCTACAACGAGGGCGGCGCCCCCATCGGCGGCAAGGGGCCGGTGCCCGAGGGGTTCGTGGCCTGGGTGATCGGGCTCGGGCTGCTGGTCGTGGCCGCCCGCTGGATCGCCGGGCGCGGCTGAGAGGCGGACACAGGCGAGATGACCGACAGGGCGACATGACCGACAGCGACCAGGGGAGCGAGCGGGTGGACGTCGACCGCCAGACCGACCACGGACCGGCCGACCAGGAGCTGACCGGGGGCCAGCGCAGGGCCGAGCGGCGCGTCGGCGTCGCCCTGGCCGTGGCCATCCTCGCCGGGGTCGGGCTGTTCGTCGTCTACTTCGCCGGCGGCCAGACCCAGATCGAGGGGGTCCTGTTCGCGGTCGCCTTCGGCGGGCTCGGGGTCGCCCTCGGCATCTGGGCCAACCACCTGCTCGACGCCCGCGAGGTGGTCGAGGAGCGCCACGAGCTGACCAGCGGCCCGGCCGGCCGCGCGGCGTTCGAGATGGCCCTGACCGAGGAGGTCGGGCCGGTCATCGGCCGCCGCTCGATGCTGCTCAAGCTGCTCGCCGGGGCCGGCGGGGCCCTCGGGCTGGCCCTGCTGCTGCCGGTGCTGTCGCTGGGCCCGGCGCCCGGCGACAGCCTCAAGACGACCCCGTGGCGGCGGGGCTCGCGGGTGGTCGACGAGGAGGGCGAGCCGGTCCAGCTCAACCAGGTCCCCCTGAACGGCTTCCTGACCGTGTTCCCCGAGGGCCACACCGGCGCCGCCGACGCCCAGACCCTGCTCATCCACGTCCGGCCTGGATCGCTCAAGCTGCCCCCGGACCTGATGGCCGGGGTGCCCGACGGCACCCACGTCGCCTACTCCAAGATCTGTACCCACGCCGGCTGCCCGGTGGGGCTGTACCGGGCCGAGAGCCAGTCGCTGATCTGCCCCTGCCACCAGTCGCAGTTCGACGTCTCGGACGGGGCCAAGCCGTTCTTCGGCCCGGCCGCCCGACCCCTGCCCCAGCTGCTGCTCGGGGTCGACGACGAGAACGTGCTGGTCGCCCAGGGCGACTTCACCGCACCGGTGGGGCCGGCGTTCTGGGATCGGGGGCGATGAGCCGATGATGGTCGAGCGGTCCCTCAAGTACCTCGACGAGCGCCTGGGCACGGCCAGCCTGGCCCGCAAGACCCTGCGCAAGGTCTTCCCCGACCACTGGTCGTTCCTGCTCGGCGAGATCGCCCTGTTCGCCCTCGTGGTGCTGATCTTCACCGGCACCTTCCTGACCTTCTTCTACACCCCCTCGGTGCAGGAGGTCGTCTACAACGGCCCCTACGCCCCCCTCCAGGGGGCCGAGGTGTCGGCCGCCTACAACTCGGTGCTGCGGCTGTCGTTCGAGGTCCGGGCCGGGCTGCTGATGCGCCAGACCCACCACTGGGCGGCGCTGGTGTTCGTGGCCGCGATCGTCGTCCACCTGTGCCGGATCTTCTTCACCGGCGCCTTCCGCCGCCCCCGCGAGGTCAACTGGATCATCGGCATCCTGCTGCTGTTCCTGGCCCTCGGCGAGGGCTTCACCGGCTACTCGCTCCCCGACGACCTGCTCAGCGGCATCGGCCTGCGCATCTTCTACGCGGTCACCCTGGCCATCCCGGTGATCGGCACCTGGGTCACGTACCTGCTGTTCGGGGGCGAGTTCCCGGCCCCCGACATCATCTCGCGGCTGTTCGTGTTCCACATCATGCTGATCCCGGCCCTGCTGCTGGCCCTGGTCGGCGCCCACATGGCCATCCTGGTGCTGCAGAAGCACACCCAGTTCCCCGGCCATGGCCGCTCCGAGCGCAACGTGGTCGGCAAGCGGCTGTGGCCCGAGCAGACCTTCAAGTCGGTGTCGCTGCTGCTGTTCACCACCGCCGTGCTCGCCCTCCTGGGCGGCCTTGCCCAGATCAACCCCGTCTGGCAGTACGGGCCGTTCGTGGCCTACAACGTGTCCTCCCCGGCCCAGCCCGACTGGTACATCGGCTTCCTGGACGGGGCCCTGCGCCTGGGACCGCCCTGGGACCTGACCCTGTGGGGCTTCACCATCTCCGAGGTGTTCTGGCCGGCCATCCTGTTCCCCGGCATCGCCTTCGGGATCCTGACCCTGTGGCCGTGGATCGAACGCCGCTTCACCAAGGACCGGGCCGAGCACCACCTGCTCGACCGGCCCCGCGACACCCCGGTCCGCACCGGCATCGGCGCCGCCGGCCTGATGGTGTTCTTCATCATGTTCATGGAGGGCGGCAACGACATCTTCGGGGTCCTGCTCAACGTCCCGGTCGAGACCGTGACCCGCATCCTCCAGTGGAGCCTGCTGATCGCCCCGATCCTGACCTTCCTGGTCACCTACTGGATCTGCAAGAGCCTGAGCCGCACCCAGCTGCGCCCGGCCCACATCACCGCCGGCGTCCGCCTCACCCGCACCCACGACGGCGGCTACGAGACGGTGCCGCTGGAGCCGGCCGAGGCCGAGGAGAAGCTGGAGCCGGAGCCGGCCGAGCCGTAGGCGCCGGGGCTCAGCGGGCTGAGCTCTCCGGGTCCGGGTTCGCCGTGTCGGGGTGGGGGCGGGGGTCCCCGACCGGCCCGGCCGCCGGGGAGGGCGGCTCGGTGCCGGCCTCCAGGCGGCCGTAGCGGTTCTCGCGGTTGACCGCGGCCAGCCACCCCCAGGCGGCGTACCCGAGCAGCCCCAGGCCGAGGATGACCAGCCACAGCCCGTAGATGAGGCCGGTGAACAGGATGGTGAAGCCGAGCGCGGCGGCCAGGGGCCAGATGGTGGGCAGGGGCAGCACCCCCAGGTCCTCGGCCTCCAGGTCGCTGGGCCCGGGCGGGTCCGCTGGCGGGATGCCGGCCAGGCGGCGCATGGCCACCGCCCGCGACTCGCCGGTGCCGCCGCGGTGGCGCTGCTCCTGGATCAGGATCAGGCCGGCGAACCCCGGCCCGGCGCCCAGCAGCAGCAGGGCGACAGTGCCCAGCCACTCGTAGCTCAGGAACCAGTACACGATCCCGGCCACGAAGCCGAAGATCGACACCCGCAGCAGGATCCCCGCCTCGTCGGTCATCGGCTCACCCCCGGTCCAGGTTGCGCTCGGGGTCGGTGTGGGAGCTGGCGAACGCCGGGTCGTCGCGGTGGCGCCAGTCGAACGCCGGCCGCTCGGAATGGACCTCGGGCAGGTGGTGGAAGTTGTGGTGCGGCGGCGGCGAGGTCGTCACCCACTCCAGGCTGTTGCCCTCCCAGGGGTCGTCGCCGGCCGGCGTGCCGCGCCGGATGGAGACGAAGAAGTTCCAGATGAAGATCAGCACCGACACCCCGGTGAGGAACGCCCCGGCGGTCGAGATCTGGTTGGCCGTGGTCCAGCGCGGGATCTCGTAGTCGGCGATGCGCCGCGGCATGCCGTCCAGGCCGACCAGGAACTGGAAGAAGAAGGTGATGTTGAAGCCGAGGAAGAAGGTGACGAAGTGCCAGCGTCCCAGCCGCTCCGACAGCAGCTTGCCGGTGAACTTGGGGAACCAGAAGTAGAAGCCGGCGAACATCCCGTACAGCAGCCCCCCGACCATGATGTAGTGGAAGTGGGCGACCACGTAGTAGGTGTCGTTGACGGCGAAGTCGATCGGCGGCGAGGCCAGGAAGATGCCGGTGATGCCGCCGATCAGGAACACCACGATGAACCCGAGGCACATCAGCATCGCTGTCGGCAAGGTGATCGACCCCCGCCACATGGTCCCGACCCAGTTGAACACCTTGATGCCGGTGGGCACGGCGATCAGCAGGGACATGATCGAGAAGTAGGGCAGGTAGACCAGGCCGGTGGCGAACATGTGGTGGGCCCAGACCCCGAACGACAGGGCGGCGATCGCGAAGAAGGCGAACACCATCGCCCGGTAGCCGAACAGCGGCTTGCGGGAGAAGACGGGGACGACCTCGCTGATGATCCCGAAGATGGGCAGGATGATGATGTAGACCTCGGGGTGCCCGAAGAACCAGAAGATGTGCTGGTACAGGATCGGGCTGCCGCCGGTGGTCGGGTCGAAGAAGTGGGCCCCGAAGTTGCGCTCCAGGAACAGCAGGGCGAACACCACCGTCAGCGGCGGGAAGGCGAACAGGATCAGCAGCTGGTTGACCAGCACCCCCCAGGTGAACAGCGGGGTGCGGAACATGGTCATGCCCGGCATGCGCATCCGGAAGATGGTCGTGACCAGGTTGACCGCGCCCAGGATGCCGGCGACGCCGACCACCGCCAGCCCGATGATCCACAGGTCCATGCCGGTGCCCTGGAAGAACTCGCGGGTCGACAGGGGGGCGTAGGCGGTCCAGGCGACGGCGGCCGGGCCGCCGGCCACGAAGAAGCTGGAGAGCACGATCAGGGCGCCGAACAGGTACAGCCAGTAGGACATGGCGTTGGCCCGGGGGAAGGCCACGTCGGCGGCGCCGATCTGCAGCGGGACCAGGTAGTTGCCGAGTCCGGTGCTCACCTGGGCGGCGAACAGGAAGATCATCAGGGTCCCGTGCATGGTGAACACCTGGTTGTAGGTGTTCTCGCCCATCACCTGCAGGCCCGGCTCGGCCAGCTCCATGCGGACCAGCAGAGCGAGCACCCCGCCGGCCAGGAAGATCCCGAACGAGGTGAAGATGTACAGGATCCCGATCTTCTTGTGGTCGACCGTGGTCAGGTAGTCGACGATGCCGCCCCGCTCCTCGTGGTGGGCCTCGGGGAGCGCCGGGAGGGGAAGCTCGGTGGTCGCCATGATCTCGCTGTGCTCCTTAGGTTCCCGGTTGCCCGGCCGAGCCGCGCCTGGTCGCGGCGGCCAGCCAGCTCTGGTAGGCGCCCTCGTCGACCACCCGGACCCGGAAGACCATGTCCGGGTGCTGGAGGCCGCAGAACTGGGTGCACTGGCCGTGGTACAGCCCGACCTTGTCGAAGGTGAGGTCGAACTCGTTGTCGGTGCCCGGGATGGCCTGGCGCTTGAACAGCGTCTGGGGCACGTAGAAGGAGTGGACCACGTCGGCCGAGATGAGCTTGACCCGGATCGTCTGGCCGACCGGCACGACCATCTCGGGGATGCGGTCGGGGGTGCCGAGGACCTCGGCCCCGGTGCCCTCGTAGGTGAAGCGCCAGCTCCACTGGAAGGCGGTCACGGTCACCCGCACGTCGGCCTGGCTCGACTGGTCCAGCACCTTGTTCTGGGCCTGGAGGGTGAGGACGAACAGCACCAGCACGATCACCGTGGGGATCAGGGTCCAGAGGAGCTCGAGGCGGTTGTTGCCGTGGGTCTGCTTGGGCAGCTCGTCGTCGCGGCGCCGGTAGCGGATCACCGACCAGATGACCAGCCCCGACACCACCACGAAGACGACCGCGGCGATGTACAGGAACAGGTTGTAGAGGTTCTGGATGGCCTGTCCCTGCTGGGTGACGCTCTGGGGGACGCAGCCGCTGGCCAGGAGGACGGCGACCGCCACGGCGAGCCAGCGGGCGGCGGGAGCGCGACGACGGGGCTGCATGGCCATCCTCGGGTCGGGGTGGACGCTGCCTCTATGTAGTGCCCGGAGCCGGATGCTTGCAAATCGGACGGGCCGGAAAGTTGAACGATAGAGTAGCCGGTCGATGGCCATGGGGTCAGCCAATCCCGAGCCCGGTCATCAGCGCCCGGGCCGTGAGCCCGAACACGAAGAACGACCCGATGGTGAAGAACGTGTGATAGGGAGGCTTCTCGAGGCCCCGGGTGAACACGTGGCAGACCCCGAGGACCAGGGCCGGGAACACCGCCCCGTACAGGTAGTGCAGCAGCGGCGGGCGGCCGCCCGAGAAGAACAGGACCAGCCCGGCCAGCAGCTGGATCCCGAGCAGGACCTGGAGCACGGTCAGCAGGCCCCAGTAGACCCGGTTGGCGTCGCGCCTGGTCAGCCACAGGGCGACCCCGAACAGGAACAGCACGCCCCAGCCGGTCACGATCACGAAGCCCTCGAGCTCGTGGAACCTGGCCATGGCCGCCTTTCGGGGGTCGGCGATCCTCGGGGGTGCGACGGGGGCGATCCTAACCCGGCGTCGGCGGGTTCGCCCTGGGCGGAACGGGTCGTCGGCGGCGGCCGCGTCCGGTACCGTGCACCCATGAGCATCGGCACCTTCACCGAGTCCTTCGACCGGCCCATCGACCCGGTCGACCGGCTGCTGCGGCGCCGGGTGATCCTGCTCTCGGGCCCGATCGACGCCGAGCGGGCCAACGACGTCATGGCCCGGCTGCTGTACCTGGAGGGCGAGGATGACGAGGCCCCGGTCGAGCTGCGCATCAACTCGCCCGGCGGGGAGGTCCTGAGCGGCCTGGCCATCGTCGACACCATCGCCCAGCTGGCCTGCCCGGTCGCCACCACCTGCGCCGGCATGGCCGCCTCGATGGCCTCGATCGTGCTCGCCTCGGGCACCAAGGGCCGCCGGCGGGCCACCGCCAACGCCCGGGTGCTGATCCACCAGCCCTGGGCCGGCCAGTTCCAGGGCCAGGCCACCGACCTGGAACGCGCCGCCGAGGAGATCCTGCGCCAGCGGGCCCGCATCGACCAGCTCCTAGCCGACGCCACCGGCCAGCCGGTCGACCGCATCCACCGCGACACCGAGCGCGACACCTGGTTCTCGGCCACCGAGGCCAAGGCGTACGGCCTGGTCGACGAGGTCCTGGGGACATGAAGCTCCGGGAGGCGGTCGGGGACGCGCTGCGGCGGCGCCGCCAGGCCCAAGGCCGCACCCTCCGCGAGGTCGCCGACGCCGCCGGGGTCTCCCTGACGTACCTGTCCGAGGTCGAGCGCGGCCGCAAGGAAGCCTCCTCCGAGGTCCTTGAGGCGGTCTGCGCCGCCCTGCACTGCGGCCTGGCCGACCTCTTCTTCGAGGTCGCCGAGACCCTGGCCGCCGCCGAGGCCGTCCCCGTCCCGGCGATCGGCTTCCTCCCCCCGCCCCGCCCCCGGGCCGCCGCCGCCCCGGCCCCGGGCGCCCCCATGGCCCCGGTCCTGGACCTCCGCGCCTTCGCGGGCCGCCGCACCGCCTGAGGCGCCGGCGCGGGTTTGCCGGCGCCCCGGCTGCGGAATGCTGCGTGCGCTCGAGCACCCCACGCCGCCAGTGGGAAGGACGCCAGCGTGCGCTATGTCGAGGCCTGTGGCCTGCGGATCTCGGTCATCGGCCTGGGCGCCTGGCAGTTCGGGTCGCCGGAGTGGGGCTGGGGGCGGCAGTTCGGGCCGGCCGAGGCGCTGGCCGTGGTCGAGCGGGCCCGGGCGCTCGGGATCACCCTGATCGACACCGCCGAGCTGTACGGGCGGGGCGAGTCCGAGCGGCTGCTGGGGCGGGCCCTGGCCGGCCCGGCGGCCCGCAGGTCGGTGGTGCTGGCCTCCAAGCTGACCCCGACCTGGCCGACCCGGGACCGGGTGGCGGCAGCGGCCCGGGGCAGCCTGGCCCGCCTCGCCACCGACCGGATCGACCTCTACCAGGTCCACTGGCCCAACCCGCTGGTCCCCCAGCGCTCGACCATGGCCGGCATGCGGACCCTCCAGAGCGGGGGGCTGATCGGCCAGGTCGGGGTGAGCAACTACGGCCTGGGCCGCTGGCGGGCCGCCGAGGCCGCCCTTGGCGCCCCGGTCGTGTCCAACCAGGTCCGCTACAGCCTGCTCACCCGCCGGCCCGAACGCCAGCTGCTGCCGTACGCGGCCGCCGCCGGCCGGCTGGTGATCGCCTACAGCCCCCTCGCCCAGGGGGTGCTGGCGGCCAAGTACACCGCCGACACCGCCCCCGGCGGGGTCCGGGCCAGCAACCTGCTGTTCTCGGCCGAGAACCTGCGCCGGGCCGAACCGGTCCTCGACGCCCTGCGCGAGCTGGCCGGCGCCCACCAGGTCACCCCGGCCCAGGTCGCCCTGGCCTGGGTGGTCTCCCACCCGAACGTGGTCGCCATCCCCGGGGCCAAGTCGGTGGCCCAGGTGGAGGCCAACGCCGCCGCCGCCGAGCTGCCCCTCGCCCCCGACGAGCTGGCCCACCTGACCGGCGCCGCCGACCGCTTCTCCCGCGAGCTGCTGGGCAGCGCCGGCGCCGTCCTCGGCCGCCGCCTGCGCCCGCCCCGCCCGGCCGAGCGCTAGGCGCTAGGTGGGCAGGCGCAGCACGACCTGGGTGCCCTGGTAGGGGCGGGAGCTGATCTCCAGGCGGCCGCCGGCGGTCTGGATCCGCTCGGCCATCGAGCGCAGCCCCAGGTGCCCGGTGGCCTCGGCCCGCTCGCTGGCCGCCTGGGGGTCGAAGCCGACCCCGTCGTCGGCCACGGCGATCACCACCATCGCCCCCTCGCGCTCGCCCCACAGCCGCACCGTGCTCGCCTCGGCGTGCTTGGCCACGTTCGCCAGAGCCTCCTGGACGACCCGGAAGGCGACGGTTTCGAGATCCCGGTCCAGCCGCTCCTCCAGCATCCAGGTGACCTCGGTCTTGACGCCGGTCCGCTCGGCCAGCTTGGCCAGCTGCTGGCGCAGGGCCGGCTCCAGCCCGGCGCTGTCCAGCAGCGGCGGGCGCAGGTTGAACAGGAACGTCCGGGCCGCGACCAGTCCCTGCTCCAGGTTGTCGTGCACCTGGTCCAGGGCCGGTTCCAGGGCGCCGGCGACCTCGGCGCCGAGCCGGGCCACCACCTGGTCGAGGATGGACAGCTGCATGCGGGCCGCGGTCAGCGACTGGACGGCGTCGTCGTGCAGGTCCCCGGCCAGGCGGCGGCGCTCCTCCTCCTGGGCGGTGATCAGCTGGCCGAGCAGGTGGCGGCGCTCACGCTCCACCCGCTCCAGGTCGGTCACGTCCACGGCCACGCTGACCACGCCCGCGACCTGGCCGTCGGGATCGAGCAGGGGCCGGTAGTGGACGTCGAAGATGACCTCGCCCACGGGCCGCTTGGCCCACAGCTCCTCGCCGGCGAGCAGCCGCTCGAAGTCGGCCGCCGCCTCCGGCTGGTCGCCGCGCAGCTCCACGAACGACCGCCCGACCCGCTCCGACGGGGTGATGCCGAGCCGCTCGAAGGCCCGGCCCTCGGAGAAGCGGCAGATGCCGTCGGTGTCGTAGGCCGACAGCACGATCGGGGCGCTGGCGATCACCGACCGCAGCCGGGCCTCGCTGGTCCGCAGCTGGCGGGCGGCCCGGTTGTGGTCGGTGAGGTCCTGGACCTGGCCGAAGAAGCCGAGGTGCCGCCCCTCGGCGTCATGGAGCAGGGCGGCGCTGATGAGCAGGTCCAGGCGGACCCCGTCGGCCCGCCGGCAGCTCCGCTCGACCTGGAAGCTGGCCTGGCCGCCCTCGTCGGCGGCGGCCCGCCCCAGGTTGGCCAGGACCGGGTCGTCGCCGGGCTCGGCCAGGTCCGCGATGGTGCTGTCGAGCAGCTCGGCCTCGGAGCGGCCGAGGAGGTCGCAGAGGGCGCGGTTGACCCGCAGGAAGCGGCCGTCCAGGCCGACCAGGGCCATCCCGATGGCCGCCTGGTCGAAGCCGAGGCCGAGGTCCAATCCGCCCCCCTCCCCTCACCCGCCGGCGGGCAGGCCCAGATCCCTGTCCAGCCGCGACCCACGGTGAGCGACGAATGAGTGGTTAGCAGAGTTTAGCTGAATCTCCCACCGGTCTGCCCGCTGAGGGTCACCAGGAAGGCCGAGTCGAGCTCCAGGGGGCCGCCGTCCAGGTCGCCGGAGACCTCCAGCAGCTCCAGGCCGGCCCGGCCCAGCATGGCCGCCAGCTCGGTCAGGGTGTAGAGCCGGATGGCGTGCTCCAGGGTGGTCCGGCGGCCGTCGGGGTGCAGGAGGGTGTAGCTGGTCAGGTCGCGGCTGGAGCGCAGGTCCAGGGTGCGCTCCTGGAGCACGACCAGGCCGCCGTCGGTGCGGACGACCTCGCTGTCGTGCCAGCCCCGGACCAGGGCTTCGCGGTTGGCCAGCTCCTGGAGGAAGCGGCCGCCGGGAGCCAGGACCCGGGCCACCTCGCCAAGGACCAGCTCGTCCTCGGCGTCGTCCTCCAGGTAGCCGAAGGCGTTGAACAGGTTGAGGACGGCGTCGAAGCTGGCGTCGGCGAACGGCAGCTGGCGCATGTCCGCCCGGACCAGGCCGACCCGCTGGCCCTGGCCGGCGGCCAGCCCGGCCGCCCGCTCCAGCAGCCGGCGGCTCAGGTCCAGGCCGGTGACCCGGTAGCCGAGGTGGGCCAGGGGCACGGCGTGGCGGCCCTGGCCGCAGCACAGGTCGAGCAGCCGCGCCCCCGGGGGCAGGCCGAGGCGCTCGACGATCGCGTTGACCTCGGCCGCCGACCGCTCGTCGGGCACCACCGGGAGGAAGATCCGCAGGTAGTCGGCGCCGAAGAAGCCGTCGTACCAGGGCCGCTCGTCCACCCGCCGTCCCCTCGTGGTCGCCTCGCCGTACCCCCGGCGGACGCCGGCGGCGGCGACCAGGGCACCTCCCAGGCGCCGGTGAAGTCAAGCCTTGATCTCCCCCCCGGCGCGGCCGACCATGGGAACCGCAGCACCCCTCCCTCCCCGGCAACGCCTCCGCGACTCCTCCCGTTACCGGCCCCCACCGGACCGACCGTGCCCCGGCACGCCCGGTTCCGGCCTGCCCCAACACCTCGACGCCTCGAACAGGGGGCTTCCATGAGCATGACCATCCACCGGACCCGCCCCCCGGCCCGCGGCCGCCGGGCCGCCCCGGCCACGGCCAGGGTGCTGGCCGCCTACCTGGCCGGCGCCTTCCTCCTGCTGGCGGTGGTGTTCGCCCTGCGCCCCGCCGAGGGCCCGGCCCCGGCCACGCCGGCCTGGGACTACCAGCGCGAGACCGTCGTCCTGGAGGGTGGCGGGGCCCTCAACGCCTATGCCCGCTGGGCCGTCCGCACCACCGCCTGGCTGGCCCGGGGGTCGATCGAGCGCCAGCGCGACGTCCACCGGCTCAGCCCGCTCGACTACCTGGCCGGTGAGGACGGCGCCGCCGGGCTGGCCGCCTGGCGCGAGCGCCACCGGCTGCCCCTGGAGGGCGCCACCCTGGCCGCCGTGGCCGCCCTGGCCGCCTGGGGGACCCTGCGGCGGCGTCCCGGCCGCCTCTGGCTGGTCGCCCTGCTGATGGTCGTCGGCGCCACCCTGCTGGTCACCCGGCCCCAGGCCGCCACCGCCCTGGCCGGCCGGGCCGGCACCGCCGTCCCCGACCAGCTCCTGCGGGCCGCCGCCACCGCCGACCCCGGGGTGCCCGCCGCCGCCACCGCCGGCGGGGCCGAGGCGGTGCAGCGCACCGTCGCCGGCCGCTACTGGACGGCGTTCGTGGGCGAGCCGCTGTCGCGGCTCCAGACCGGCACCACCGTGCTGGCCACCGCCCCGCCGGCCGCCAAGGCGGGGGTGCTGGGGTCGCTGCGGGCCCGGGTCACCGCCGTGGGGGACTGGGCCGTCGGCCGTCACGGCCCCGAGCGGGCGGTGATCGCCACCCTCGCCCTGGCCTACGCCGTCCCCTTCGCCCTGGCCCTGGTCGCCCTGGCGATGCTGGCGAGCTGCGCCCAGGCCCTGGTCTGGCTGCTCGTCCTGGCCGGCCCCCTGGCCGCCCCCCTGGCTGTCGACCCGGCCCGCCGCCGCGCCGTCCTCCGCTGGTGGCTGGTCCCGCTGGCCGCCGCCCTGGCCCTGCTGGCCGCCGCCACCCTGGCCGCCCTGGCCGTCATCCGGGTCGCCGAGCTCACCCATGCCGCCGACGCCTACCTCGGCATGCTCCTGGCCGGCTCGACCGCCCCGGTCCTGGCCGCCGCCCTGGCCCTGCGCCGCTACTGGCCCCGGCGTCACCGCCGTCGCCCGCCCCGCCCCCGGGCCCTCCCCGCCCGCCAGACCGCCACCGCCGCCAGCTCGTTCGCCGTCCGGGGAGGTGCCGCCTGATGCCCACCCGGCCGAAGCGTGCGACGGGCCAGCCCCCGGAGCGCCCCCGCCCGCGTGCGACGGGCCAGCACCCCGACCGACCCCGCCGGCGTGCGACGAGCCAGCCCCCGGAGCGCCCCCGCCCCTCGAGCGGGCTCACCCCTCACTTCGCAATCAGGACGAACTGGACTCCTCGGCTCCTGGCCGCGTGGCGGTGGGCGGCGGCCGCCGCCACCGGGGAGACGGGCCGGCGCCTGGGCCGGGCCGTTGGCCTGACCGTGGTGCTGGTCGCGCTCGTGACCGTGCTGTACGACCACGGGGAGGCGCCGCGGGCGGTGGCCGCGCCGACGGTGGGCACGCCCGCCGCCGGGCCAGGCGTGCAGCAGGCCCCCGGCAAGGACCCCGGCGAGCACGGCGGCCTCCGCGGCCGTGACCGGGCCACCCAGGTGGGGGAGCGACCCGCCGCCGTCGCCGCCGACTGGTACGCCGCCCGCCACGGCGTCGCCCGGGCCCGGGTCAAGGCGCTGCAGCAGGACCGGCTGTCGGCCCGCGAGGTGCGGGTGCTGGTCCTGGCCGACCACGGCCGGGGCCGGCTGCGGACGGCCCTGGTCCGGGTGCGGCTCGGCCCGGACGGCTGGAGGGTCCGGTGAGCGCCCGGGCCCGCCTTGGCGGCGGGGGCGTGGTGGTGGCGCTGCTGCTGCTCGGCCTGCTCGCCGGGACGGCCTCGCCCGGGTTCGCGCTGCGGGGACCGGCGGCGGTGGGCCGGGCGGTCGCCGGGGCCCTCGGCGGCGGCCGGGCCCCGGCGCCGGCCGCGCTCGCGGCCGGGGAGCGCGGTAGCGGCCCCTCGATCGGGGCCAGCGACGCCGCCCTGGCCGACATCCCGGCCGGCTACCTGGCCCGGTACGTGACCGCGGCCGGCACCTGCCCGGCCCTGACCTGGCAGGTGCTGGCGGCCATCGGCAAGATCGAGTCCGACCACGGCCGCTCCTCGGCCCCCGGGGTCCGCACCGGCATCAACCGCGCCGGCTGCTGCGCCGGCCCGATGCAGTTCAACCTGACCAACGGCCCGCCCAGCACCTGGGACACCTGGGGGAGCGGGGTCCGGGCCGACGTCTACAACCCCGTCTACGCCGTCCCGGCCGCCGCCCGCAAGCTGTGCGGCGACGGCCTGGCCCGCCCCGACGCCGTCGGCCGCGACCCCTGCCCCCAGGTCCTGGGCACAGCCGCCCTCCACACCGCCCTGCGGCGCTACAACAACGCCTGCTGGTACGCGCACGAGGTCGTCACCCTGGCCGGCCGCTACACCTCGTCGGCGCCGCCCCCGGCCCCCTCCAAGGACCCGTTCGTGCGCGCCCTGGTCGCCAACCGGCGGATCACCACCACCACCAGCCACGGCTGCAACCCCAAGGCCGA
>DASZON010000018.1:0-3891 GCA_035550755.1 Actinomycetota bacterium
CTGTTCATCGACGAGATCCACCGGTTCAACAAGGGCCAGCAGGACGCGCTCCTGCCCGGGGTCGAGGACCGGACGGTGGTGCTGGTCGGGGCGACCACCGAGAACCCGTTCTTCACCGTGAACGCGCCCCTGATGAGCCGCTCCCTGCTGTTCCGGCTGGAGCCGCTGGGCGCCGACGACCTGGCCACGATCGTGCGCCGGGCCCTGGCCGACCCGGAGCGGGGGCTGGGCGGTCGCGGCCTCACCCTTGACGACGACGCCCTGGCCCACCTGGTCGACCGGGCCGACGGCGACGCCCGCCACGCCCTCAACGCCCTTGAGGCGGCCGCCCTGGTGGTCACGGCCAGGGCCGGGGGAGCCGAACCGGCCCGGATCACCCTGGCCGACATCGAGGACGCCCTGCAGCGGCCCCGGGTCACCTACGACCGGGCCGGGGACCAGCACTACGACGTGGCCAGCGCCTTCATCAAGTCGATCCGCGGCTCGGACCCCGACGCCGCCCTCCACTACCTGGCCCGGATGCTGGCCGCCGGCGAGGACCCCCGGTTCGTGGCCCGCCGCCTGGTCATCTCCGCCTCCGAGGACATCGGCCTGGCCGACCCCCAGGCCCTGCCGGTCGCGGTCGCGGCCTTCCAGGCGCTGGAGTTCGTGGGCCTGCCCGAGGCCCGCCTCAACCTCGCCGAGGCGGTCGTCTACCTGGCCCTGGCCCCCAAGTCCAACAGCGCCTACGCCGCCCTGGGGGCGGCGGCCCGTGAGCTGGAGGAGGGCCGCCCGGGCCGGGTCCCCAGCCACCTCCAGTCGGCCTCCTACCCGGGCGAGCGCAAGCTCGGCATCGGGGTCGGCTACGACTACCCCCACGACCACCCCGGCAACTGGGTCGCCCAGCGGTACCTTCCCGAGGGGCTCCGCGGCGGCTACTACCAGCCCGGCGACCAGGGCGCCGAGGCCGCCATGGCCGAGGACTGGCGCCGCCGCCGCGGCGAGGCCCCGGCCAAGGGCGAGCCACCCCGGGCGGGGGACGGCGAGTGAGCGCCCCGCCGGTCGCCCGGCGCATGTGGCAGGCCCTCGAGACCCTCCACATGACCGTCTACTTCACCCCCGAGCCCCGCGAGGCCTACCGGCAGGCCGGGCTGCGCGGCGGCTGGATGGGCTACTTCGCCTCCCGGTCGGCGGCCATGGGCCCGGTCCCGGCCGAGGTGGTGATGGCCACCTTCTACAACTTCCACCCCCGCATGGTCCGCCGGGCCATCCCCGACGCCTGGGGGTTCGCGCCCCTCGAGCGGGTCCTGGCGGCCCGGCTGGAGGGCGCCGACACCGCCCTCCGGCGCCTGCTCGGCGGCTGGGCCGACGGGCCCGAGGCGGCCGAGGCGGCCGCCCTGGCCCGCCGGGCCATGGAGGGCCAGGACCCGGCCGGGCGGCCCCTGTTCGGCGCCCACGCCGCCCTGCCCTGGCCCGAGCCGCCCCACCTGGCCCTGTGGCACGCCGCCACCTGCTACCGCGAGTTCCGCGGCGACGGCCACGTCGCCTGCCTGCTCGCCGACGACGTCGGCGGCCTCGAGGCCCACGTCGTGGCCGCCGGCGCCGGCCAGCTCCCGGCCGGGATCCTGCGCGAGTACCGCGGCTGGTCCGAGGAAGAGTGGGCCGAGGCCGCCGGCCGCCTCCAGGCCCGCGGCTGGCTGGGCGCCGACGGCACCCTGACCGAGGCCGGCCGGGCCGCCCGCGACGCCCGCGAGCGCCGCACCGACGACCTCGCCACCGCCCCCTGGACCCGCCTCGGCCCCGCCGGCTGCGACCGCCTGCTCGCCCTGCTGGCCGAGCCCGTCCGCCGGGTCGTGGAGGGCGGCGGGGTCCCGTTCCCCAACCCGGTCGGCCTCCCCGCGCCCGCCCCCTGACGGGCCGCCGCTCGCGCCGGACCGGAATGCGGCGGGCCGGCCGGCTGTTGCTCGCGGTGACTCCCACCCTCGAACCCCCCGGAGCGCAGCCATGGCGGACGAGTGCACCCACCTCGACCAGATCCGGATCGCCAGCGTGAACCAGCCCGGCTGCCAGGACTGCCTGGCCAGCGGGGGGACCTGGGTGGAGCTGCGGCTGTGCGTCGAGTGCGGGCGGGTGGGGTGCTGCGACAACTCGCCCAACCGGCACGCGACCCGGCACTTCCACGCCAGCGGCCACCCGATCATCCGGTCCTACGAGCCGGACGAGGACTGGTGGTTCTGCTACGTGGACGAGCTCACCTTCGAGATCGAGGGCGTCGAGCCCGCGCGAGCCGCCGGGTGACGGGGGACCGCCGCTGGACCCTGCTGGTGGTCTGCCTGGCCACCGGGGTGCTGCTGCTGAACGTGTCCGCGCCCAGCGTCGCCCTGCCCGCGGTCGGGCGCGGCCTCGGGGCCGAGCTGGGCGTGCTCCAGTGGGTGGTCAGCGGCTACTCGCTCGCCCTGGCGGCCACCCTGCTGACCGCCGGCACCCTGGCCGACCTGGTCGGGCGGCGGCGCATGTTCCTCGGCGGCCTGGCCTCCTTCGCGGCCGCCTCCCTGCTGTGCGCGGCCGCGCCCTCGGCCACGGCCCTGATCGCCGGCCGGGCCGCCCAGGGGCTGGCCGGAGCGGTGCTGCTGTCGTCGTCGCTGGCCCTGCTGGCCCAGGCGTTCACCGGCCCGTCGCGGGCCGGCGCCATCGGCATCTGGGGGGCGACGGTGGCGGCCGCCTTCGCCATCGGCCCCCTCGAGGGCGGGCTGCTCACCGAGGGCCTCGGCTGGCGGGCCATCTTCGCCCTCGACGCCGCCGTCGCCCTGGCCTGCCTGCCGGTGGCCGTGCGCCGGCTGCGCGAGTCCCGCGACCCTGACGCCGAGGGGGTCGACTGGTGGGGCACAGCCACCCTCAGCGTGGGCCTGTTCCTGGGGGTGTTCGCCCTCACCCGCGGGAACGTGGCCGGCTGGGGGAGCGGGCCCATCCTGGCCAGCGCGGCCGGGGCGGCCCTGCTGCTGGGCGCCTTCGTGGTCGTGGAGCGGCGCGAGCGCGAGCCCATGCTCGACCTGCACCTGTTCACCATCCCCACCTTCACCGGGGCCTCGGTGGTGGTGCTGGTCATGGCCGCCTCGACCTTCGGCCCGTTCCTGTACCTGACCCTGTTCCTGCTCGACGGGGCCGGGACCTCACCGACCGAGGTCGGGCTCCAGCTGCTGCCGCTGTCGGTGGCGGCCCTGGTGGTGTCGCTGCTCCGCGGCCGCTACGCCCGGGTCCTGCCCGTGCGGGCCGCCCTCCCCGCCGGCCTGCTGCTGTGTGCGGCCGGCCTCCTGGCCATGCGGGGCCTGGAGGCGTCCTCACCCTGGACCGTGCTCCTGCCCGGGCTGCTGATCATGGGCGTGGGCATCGGCCTGTCCAACCCGTCGGTCACCTACGCCGCCCTGGGCGTCGTCCCGGCCACCCGCAGCGGCATGGCCTCGGGGGTGAGCAATACCTTCCGCCAGGTCGGCATCGCCCTCGGCATCGCCGTCCTGGGGATCCTGCTGCCGGCCCGCATCGACGGCGACCCGGCCGCCTTCGCCGACGCCCTGCACCGGATCCTGCTGGTCAGCGCCGGGGCCGCCGCCGCCGGGGCGGCGCTGGCCGTGCTCCTGGTCCGCCAGCGCGACTTCGTGGTCGACCCGGTCCCGGCCGGCCAGCGCGCCTGAGCGGGGACCGCGAGATCCTTCTCTCCCGGCGGTCGCGGTAGACTCCCGGCGGCTCCAGCGTGCCACCCCCTGAAACTTGCGGGCCGGGCGAGGGCCGGACCGCTACGCTGGGGCTGTTCCGGACCGAACGGACAACGAGGAGCGGAACCCGTGAGCCTGCTGGCCATCGCCTGGACGATCGTCGCCTTCCTGGTCGGCGCGCTGGTCGTCGTGCTGTGTGTCG
>DASZON010000019.1:0-15095 GCA_035550755.1 Actinomycetota bacterium
CGCCGCCACACCCGCTGGCCGCTGCTGGCCGCGGCCGGGGCCATGGCCTACACCTTCACCCCCCACCGGATGTTCCAGCTCACCAGCCACTTCAACGCCGTCATGTGGTGGGCCTTCCCGGCCGCCCTGCTCGCCTTCGAGGTGATGCTGGAGCGGCGGCGGGCCGGGCGGCCCTGGGGATGGCCGGCGGCCGGGCTGGCCGCGGTCACCCTGACCGTGGCCGTCAGCGGCGAGTTCCACCTCATCCTCTACCTCACCGGGCTGCTGGCGTACCTGGCCGTCTGGACCCTGGTCGCCGGGCTGGCCCGCCGGCGGGCGGTGCCGTGGGGGCCGCTGGCCGCGGTGACGGCCACCGTCGGGGTCGCCTGCGCGTACGTGCTGGCCGCCTTCCACACCGTCTTCCAGGGGACGGTGGCGGGCGAGAACGGCAGCTGGCAGCAGGTCGTGCTCTACTCCCCGGCCTCGGTGTGGGCGATGACCCGCAAGAGCTTCGGCACCCAGGGCGAGGGGCTGATCTACGTGGGGCTGCCGCTGCTCGTGCTGGCCGGCCTCGGCCTAGTGGCGGTGGTGGTGCGGCGGCGGGCCGTGCTCGTCTACGCGGTCCTGGCCGTGCCCCTGGTCATGCTCACCTACGGGGCCCGGACCCAGGTCGCCGGGGTCCGGGTGTACCGGCTGCTCTTCGACCACCTGCCGTTCCTCTCCCTGCAGCGGGTCCCGGAGCGGCTGATGGTGGTGACGGCGCTGATCCTGGTCCTGCTGGCCGTGACCGCCCTGGACGTGGCCGGGGAGCTGCTGGCCGGGCGGGGCCGGGGCCGGGCCCTGGTGGCCGCCGGGCTGGTCCTGACCCTGGCCACGGTGGCCCTGCTGGCCGACTACCGGGTGTCCCGGAACCGGCTGGAACCGGACCGGGCGGACAACCGGGTGGTGGCGGCCCTGCGGGCGGCCACCGACGGGGCCGGGCCGGTCCTCGGGATACCGATCCTGGGCCAGTCGGTCACCTGGAACTCGGTCAGCACCTACCTGGGGGCGCAGAGCCGCCGGCGGGTCCTCAACGCCTACAACCAGACCCCGGCGCCGTGGCAGGCCGAACGGGTGGCCCGGCTGGAGCCCCTCAACCGCGGCCGGGCCGACCCGGCCGCCCTGGAGGTGCTGCGGGCCACCGGCACCCGCCAGGTGGTGGTGGTCGACGAGCCGCGCGTGTTCGCCCCCGGGGAGTGGCAGGCGGTCGTGGACGGCCTGGTCGCCAGCGGCCGGTTCCGGCTGGTGGCCCGCGACGGCCCCCTGGCCCTGCTCGAGCTGACCGGCTGAGCCCGGCTCAGAGGTCGCGGCGCCGGAAGGCGGCCACGGCCAGGGCCAGGCAGGCCACCGGGTAGGCGAAGGACCAGGCGAGCATGGCCGGGGCGATCGGGGTGGTGGAGGCGAACGGCAGCTCGAAGTCCACCCCGCCGGCGAACGACTGGACGGCCAGCAGGCTGGCCGGCAGGACGTGGAAGCTGGCCCCCCGCCAGATGGCGTCGGCCGGCAGGAGCAGGCTCACGGCCGTGCCCAGGTTGGCCATGAGCTCGTTGCCGGGCGGGATCGTCCCGATGAACCCGATGATCCCGCCCAGCCAGGCCAGCCCGAACAGGGCCAGCATGACCACCCCGTTGGCCAGGGTGGGCAGCACCGTGCTGCCGAGCAGGCTGACGGCCAGCAGCACGAACACCTGGAGGATCATCAGGCCGACGACCTTGGGGACATTGCCTGGCTGGTAGCCGGCCACGACCCGGGCGGTGAGGAGCAGGGCCGAGCTCATCACGACCACGTAGGCGGTGAGCAGGCCGGCCAGGGCGAAGAAGCGGCCGAGCAGGTAGTCGAGGCGGCTCAGGGGACGGGCCAGGACGGCGTGCAGGGCGCCCGAGTCGATCTCGGGCGACACCGAGGCGACGCCGAGGAACAGCCCCAGCAGCACGGCCAGGAACTGGACGCCGTAGAGCCCGAGGACGACCAGGGCGGTGGACATGACCAGCAGCTCGGTGCTGGCGTCGAGGCCGCCGGGGGGGACGGCGCCCTGGCCGCTGACCAGGTCGCGCTGCTGGGCGTGGTAGAGGAGGGTGAACGCCACCGCGAACAGGACGATGAAGGCGCCGCTGAGGGCCATCCCGGCCGCCAGCAGGCGCCGGCGGCGGGCCTCGAGCAGGGTCCAGCGGGCCACGACCAGGGAGCTCATCCCTCGCGCACCTCCCCCACGAGGTCGACGAAGATGTCCTCCAGCGACCGCTGGACCGGGACCAGCCCGTAGAGCCGGTAGCCGGCGCCGACCAGCTCGCGGGCCAGGTTGGGGGCGAGGTCGAGGGTGTCGACGTCCAGGGTGACGGCCGTGCCCTCGACCCGGGCGACCTGGCCGTGGCGGCCCAGCAGGCCGAGCAGGGGCCGGTCGACCCGGTCGAGCAGCACCCGGAGCTGGGTCACGGCCCCGGCCAGGTCGTCGAGCGGGCCGCTGGCCACCACCCGCCCCTGGCTGACGATCGCCACCCGGTCGCAGACCGCCTCGACCTCGGTGAGCAGGTGGGAGTTGAGGAACACGGTCACCCCGGCGGCGGCCAGCTCCCGGACCAGCTCGCGGACCTCACGGCGGCCCACCGGGTCGAGGGCCGAGGTGGGCTCGTCCAGCAGCACCAGGTCGGGCCGGTGGAGGATGGCCAGGGCGAGGCCGAGCCGCTGGGTCATGCCCTTGGAGTAGCGGCGGACCCGCTCGCCGCCCCGCCCGGCCAGGCCGACCCGCTCCAGCAGCTCGGGGATGCGGGCGGCCCGCTCGGCGGCGCCGAGGCCGGCCAGGCGGCCGTGGAAGTCGAGCAGCTCGTCGCCGGTCGCCCACTCCTGGAAGCGGAAGTGCTCGGGCAGGTAGCCGACCCGCCGGCGGGCGGCCGGCTCGGCCGGCGGCCGGCCGAACACCAACGCCTGGCCGCCGCTGGGCCGGACCAGGCCGAGCAGGATCTTCATGGCGGTGGTCTTGCCGGCCCCGTTGGGGCCGAGGAAGCCGAAGACCTCACCGGCGGGGACGGTGAGGGTCAGGTCGTGGAGGGCGACCCGGGTGCCGTAGGTCTTGCGCAGGCCGGACGTGGCGATCGCCGGGACCGCCCCCGAGGTCCCGGCGACCGCCCCCGCCTGCTCAGCCGAGGCGGTTGGCGACATCACGGGCCTCGTCGGTCCCGACCATGCCGGCCACGCCCCAGATGTGCCCGTCGCGGTGCCAGAGCAGGGCGTGCAGCCGGCCGCTGGTGTCGGCGAAGCTGAGCCCCTCGGCGCCGTTCACCGTGGTCGGGCGCGACCGCACCTGGTCGGCCGGGATCGGCAGGGGCAGGGTGGTGCGCCAGTCGCCGATGTCGCGGAGCTGGGCGACGAGGTCGGCCGGGAGGCCGGGGAGGCCGAGCACGACCTCGCGGAGCTCCTCGAGGCTGGCCCCGCCCTCGGTGGTCAGGCCGACGGTGCCGGCCTTGCCGACCAGCAGGGCCGGCGTGCCGTCGCGGCCGGCGAACTCCTGGACGACCGCGGCCGGGACGGCGATGACCAGGCGGGTACCGTCGTAGCGCTCGGGCAGCTCGGCGCCGGGGCGGCCGTGGGCCCGGAGGTAGGCCAGGGCCTTGTCGCGGTCGAAGGTGAGCCGGAGCTCGCGGGCCGGGCTGACCAGGAGGTGCCGGGGGGTCGGGTTGATCCCCTTGGGCAGGGCGGCCGGGTCGACCACCGGGACCGCGAACCCGGCCAGGCGGGCCGCCTCGGCCCGGTCGGCGGCCACCCGGGGCTCGCCGAAGCCGGCGCGGTCGTGCAGGGCGGCGCCGCTGAACACGCCGGTGTCGACCAGGCCGGTGAGCACCCGGTCGACCTGGTTCGCCTCGGCCGGGTCGACGGTCAGGACCTGGAAGCGCTGGCTGCGGAACTGGGACAGGAAGCTGGAGGCGGCCGCCCGGCCCGACGGGGTCGCCACCATCCCGGTGAGCACCAGCACCGCGGCCACCGCCGCCGCGGCCACCCGTGCCCGGATCCCGACCCGCCCCATCCGCCCCCGCCGGGCCAGCGCGAGCAGGGTCGCCTGGGGGGTGTGGACAGCCCGACCCGCCGCTCGGTCGGGCGGGCTACCCTCCCGTTCGGGGGCCCGCCCGACCGAGGGCGAGGGTGAGGGCTGGGCCCGGCCAGCGCCGGCCGCACCGGCTGCGGCCCGGGTGGCGGCGAGGCGGGTGCGGCGCTGCTCGAAGACGGCCAGGGCGGCCTCGATCTGGGCCGGGGTGAGCTGGTCGGGGGGGACGGTCAGGGCGATCGCCGGGGCGGCCAGCTCGGCGTTGTGCCGGAGCTGGGCCAGGGTGTCGGCGCAGGCCGGGCAGGTGCGCAGGTGCTCGGCGGGGGCCGGCGGGACGCCGGCGGGGCCGTCGAGCGACGCCCGCAGGGCGCCGAGGTCAGGGCAGGGCATCGGTGGCTCCCTCATCGGTGTCGAGGTAGGCGTCGCGGAAGGCCCGCTCGCCGCGGGCCAGCAGGACCCCGACCGAGCCGACGGCGAGGTCGAGGGTGGCGGCGATCTCGGCGTAGGAGTAGCCGGCGTGGCGCAGCAGCAGGCAGGCCCGCTGCCGCTCGGGCAGGGAGGCCAGGGCCTGGCGGACGGCCCGCTGCTGCTCGGCCCGGAGGACCTCCAGCAGCGGGGTGGCGGACCGGTCGGCCTCGTCGTCGACCCGCTCGGCCCGCCCGGCCCGGTCGAGCCGGGCCACCGCCCGGCGCCGGCCCCGGAGCCGGTTGTAGGCGGTGTTCAGGCAGACCCGGCGCAGCCAGGCCGCCACCTCCTCGTCCGGCCGGTCAAGGACCGGCTGGCCGTCCAGGCGCAGGAACGTCTCCTGGACGACGTCCTCGGCCTCGCCGTGGTCGCCCAGCAACCGGTACCCGAGCCCGTACAGCTCGCCGTACCGCTCCCGGAACACCGCGGCGAACCGCTCCCGGGTCCCGGGCTCGTCCTGCACGGCACGCACCGGCCGCTCCTCCGTCGTCTGTCGGTCTGGTCGAGGTCCCTCACCCTGGTCCAACACCGCCCGGCGCCCCTGTCTTACACCCTGGCCCGGCGGCGGGCGACCAGGTGGGCCACGGCCGCCCCGGCCAGCTCGACCAGCATCATCCAGACCCGCGAGACCAGAGCCACGACCAGGGCCGGGCCGGCGGGCAGGACGGGGGCCAGGGCGACGACCAGCACACCCTCGCGGACCCCGAGGCCGGCCGGGGTCAGCAGGGCCAGGAACCCGGCGGCATAGGCGGCGGCGAAGGCGGCCATGACCAGGGGGACGTCGGCGACGGCAAGGGGGTGGAGGGCGGCCACCAGGGCGGCGAAGGCCAGGCCGGTGACCACCCAGTAGAGGGCGTAGCCGGCGACCAGCCAGGCGACCGTCCCCGCCGAGGGGGCGAGCTCGCGCGGGTCGAAGCCGGGGACGCGGCGGCGGGCCAGCTCCAGCAGCTTGCCCCGGAACAGCACCGCCAGCCCGGCCCCGGCCACGACCACCAGCGCGCCCAGCAGGGCCGGCCGGCCCAGGCTGGCCCGCTCGGCCAGCAGCACCGGCAGCCCCGCCGCCACCGCCACCCCCACCGACAGGACCTGGGTGAGGGCCATGACGGCCAGGGTGACCCGCCGGGCCACCCCCTCGCGCCGGGCCAGCTCGACCGCGCCGACGTAGCTCCAGATGTTGCCGGGCACATACCTGGCCAGGTTGGAGAGGAACCAGATGCGGGCCCCGGCCGAGATCCGGGTGCCGGCGTACCGGTGGAGGGCCAGGCCCCAGAGCCAGGCGACCAGCCCATAGGAAAGCGCCAGCAGCACCGTGGCGACGACGAAAAGCCAGGGGTCGAGCCGCCATTTCAGGGAAATGACATCGTTCCAGCGCGCGGCCAGGGTCGCCACGAAAAAACCCGCCACCACGGCCAGGACCACGGCCGTCAGCCAGCGGGAGCGCCCAGAGGCCTTGGAAGGCACGGAATCGGCGTCCACAGCCGCGCATCCTAGCGGTGCCGGGTGTTTGCCTGCCCCCGTCTTTTCCATTACCGTCATGGCGCTCCGGCAATCCTTTTCGCGTCAAGGAGGAATCCGCCCTGATGGCAGTCAAGGTCGTCCATGTGTCGGACATTTCCGGCAAGGAGGCCGACGAGCAGACGCTTGGTCGCCTTGTGGTCCACGAGCACCCCGAGTACGCCGACCTGCCGGTGACCCTCGAGGTCCTCCCCGACGAGGTCGAGACCCTCCAGGGCGCGAGCCGCTTCGTCACCGTGGAGTGGATCGCCCCCGGCGCCCGCAAGGGCGAGCGGATGGTGGTCAGCCTGGACGACTTCAACCTGCTGGCCGGGCCGGGCGTGATGGAGTCGGCGGTCCAGGACGCGCTGATCGCCAAGCACCGCAGCCGCCCCCGCGCCGGCGGGTCGCCGGCCGGCGGGTCGCCGGCCGGCTCGGGCCGCTCGGGCCGGGGCAAGGTCAACTACGCCACCCTCGAGCACGCCGGCGAGCCCCACCGCGGCCGCATCACCGAGGCCGAGAAGGAGCTCGTCCGCAAGAACCTCGACCAGGTCAACCGCCGCCTCCGCGACGCCGGCCAGCGCGAGATCGACCCCGCCGACCAGGCCATGCGCGACCGCTACGACCTGGAATAGCACCGCACCCTCGCGATTGCCTGCAACCGGTCGCGGGCCCGGCCCGAAGGACGGGTCGAGCCCAGCCCCTCGTTGCAGGAGGTTCGTGTGGCAAGACTCCGCGTCCTGGTCGGCGCGATCCTGGCCGTCGCCCTGGTCCTGGCCTTCGCCGGCCCCGCCTCGGCGCACGGCGGCGCCGCGACCGCCAAGGTCCGCGCCTTCCACAACAGCCCCGACACCCCCGCCGTGGACATCTACGTGAACGGCGCCAAGGCGCTGCCGGACGTCACCTACGGCACCCTCAGCGGCTACCTCGAGGTGCCCCGCGGGACCTACAACGTCCAGGTCAAGGTGGCCCCCTCGACCGCGGCCGACCCGGCCGCCCTCGAGGCCGACGTCCGCCTCGGCTCCCGGCCGACCACCATCGCCGCCATCGGCTCGCTGACCGGCGACGGCGGCCCCCTCCAGCTCAAGGTCCTGCGCGACCGCGACACCTGGTCCCGCCACCTGACCCGCCTGCGGGTCGCCCACACCAGCCCCGACGCCCCGGCCGTCGACGTCCAGGTCAGGCTGGCCGGCCACTGGTACCGGATCGTCCGCGGCCTCGAGTTCGGCGAGGCCACCGGCTACCTGCTCCTGCCCGCCTGGTCCTACCGCCTGCGGATCGTCGCCGCCGGCACCAACACCGTGGTCAAGGACCTCGGCAGGGTCCGCCTCGCGGGGAGCACCAGCTACACCGCCTGGGCGGTCGGGTTCCTGACCCCGCGGGACAGCTACCCTGGCTTCGACGTCTTCGTCTCCAAGGACGGCTGATCCCGACGGCGCAGCGCGAATCGGTCTGGGACTACCCGCGGCCGCCGAGGGTCGAGCCCTCGGCGGCCCGCGTGGTGGTGGTGCTGGACGGGGAGGTGCTGGCCGACACCCGCCGCAGCCTGCGGGTGCTGGAGACCAGCCACCCGCCCGTCTACTACATCCCCGCCGGCGACGTCCGCGGCGAGCGGCTGACCCCGTCGTCCCGCCGCGCCACCTGGTGCGAGTTCAAGGGGGCGGCCAGGTACTACGATGCCGGCAGCCACGCGGCCGTGGCCTGGGCGTACCCGTCGCCCAGCCCCGGCTACGAGGCCATCGCCGGCCACTACGCCTTCTACCCGGGGCGGGTGGACCGGGCCACCGTCGACGGCGAGCAGGTCGAGGCCCAGCCGGGCGACTTCTACGGCGGCTGGATCACCGCGGCGGTGACCGGCCCGTTCAAGGGCGGGGCGGGGACGGCGGGCTGGTGACGGGACGGAGGTGAGCGGCCGGTGCCGGTGCTGGTCGGGACCTCGGGATGGCAGTACCGGGACTGGCGGGGGCGGCTGTACCCGCAGCGGCTGGCCCAGGCGCGGTGGCTGGAGCACTACGCCGAGCGGTTCGCCACCGTGGAGTCGAACAACGCCTTCTACCGGCTGCCCGAGCCGGAGACCTTCGCCGCCTGGGCCGAGCGGACCCCGCCCGACTTCGTGATGGCGGTCAAGGCGAGCCGGTTCCTGACCCACCACAAGCGGCTGCGCGACCCCGAGGAGCCGGTCGGCCGGCTGCTGGACCACGCCCGCCACCTGGGGCCGAAGCTGGGGCCGGTGCTGCTGCAGCTGCCCCCGAACCTCAAGGCCGACCCGGCCGCCCTGGACCGGGCCCTGCGGGCGTTCCCGGCCGGGGTGCGGGTGGCGGTCGAGCCCCGCCACGACAGCTGGTGGAGCGACGAGGTCCGCGAGCTGCTCACCGGGCACGGCGCGGCCCTCTGCCTGGCCGACAGCCCCCGCCGCCACACCCCGGTGTGGCGCACCGCCGCCTGGACGTACCTGCGCCTGCACGAGGGCACGGCCGCCCCCCGGCCCTGCTACGACCGCCGGGCCCTGGCCGCCTGGGCCCAGCGCCTGGCCGACCTGGTCGGCCCCGAGGCCGACGCCTACGTCTACTTCAACAACGACCCCGGCGGCTGCGCGGTCCGCGACGCCGTCTGGTTCGCCGAGGAGGCGGCCGCCGCCGGCCTCTCCCCCACCCGGGTCCCGCGCCCGGAGGAGGCCCCGGCCGGCTAGGCGGCGTCGGCCCGGGCCGCCCGGACGGCGCCGGTGGTGACCACCGGGGCGGCGGCCAGGGCGGCCACGGCCAGGACGGCCGCGCCGAGAAGGAACGGGGCCCGCAGCCCGACCTCGCGGGCGACCACGCCGCCGAGCAGCGCCCCGACCGGGATGGAGCCGAACCCGATGAGCCGGATGGCCCCGACCACCCGGCCCATCAGCGGGTCGGGGACGATCGCCTGGCGCAGCGACAGCAGGGTCACGTTCCACACCCCCCAGACGGCCCCGGTGGCCGCGTAGGCGGCCCCGGCCAGCCACGGGTTGCTGGCCAGCCCGAAGGCGGCCATGGTGGCCGCCCCGGTCAGCACCCCGCCGACGATCAGCGGCCCCGGTGGCACCCGCTCGGCCACCCGGTGGGCGAGCAGACTGCCCGGCAGGCCGCCAAGGGCGACCGCGGCCAGCAGCAGCCCGTAGCCGCGCTCGTCGAGGCCCAGCTCCTCGGTGGCGAACAGGACGAGGATGGCCTCGCCGGCCATGAAGGCCAGGTTGCTGGCGCTGACCAGCAGCACGGCGGCCCGCAGGAGCCGGTGGCCCCACACGAACCGCAGCCCCTCGGCGATCTCGGCCGCCAGGCCGCGCCGGGCCGGCGGCCCGGGTTCCGGCCCGCCGCCGGGGCGGAACCGGCCCGCGATCGAGGCGACCAGGGCGGAGCTGGCCCCGAAGGAGACGGCGTCGGCCAGGAACGGCAGCCAGGCGGCCACGGCGAAGGCGGCGCTGCCGAGCGGCGGGCCGGCCAGCTGCTGACCGGCGGTGAGCGAGGCGACCAGCCGGCCGTTGGCCCGCTCCAGGCGCCGCGGGTCGCGGCCGACCACGGCCACGACCATCGCCTGGGCGGCGTTCTCGACCAGGGTCTGGCCGGCCCCGACGAGGAAGCCGGCCACCACCAGCAGCGGGATGCTGGCCCAGCCGGCCAGGACGGCCACGGTCAGCGCCCCCACGACCGCCGCCCGGGCGGCGTCCACCGTCCACATGACCCGGCGCCGGTCCAGCCGGTCGACCAGGCCCCCCGCGGGCAGGGCGAACAGCAGCCAGGGAAGCCAGCCGGCCACGGTGACCAACGACACCGGCAGCGGGTCCCGGGTCAGGGTGGCGGCCAGCAGGGGCAGGGCGGCCAGGTACATGCCGTCCCCAAGGGTCGACACCGCCGAGGCCGTCCACAGCCGGCGGTAGGCGCCGCCGAGCCCCTGCCCGCGTGCCACCGGGCCGGCGGTCAGCGGCGGCGTTGGAACTCGGCCCGGGTGCGTTCCATCTCGGCCTGGAACTCGGCCACCAGGGCGGCGGTGCCGTCGGGGTACCCGGCCGCCTCGGCCAGGAAGCGGGCGCCCTGCTCGCTCTCGGACGCCTCGGTCAGGACCGACGGGTCGACGCGGATGGGGGCGGCGGTCAGCAGGGCCAGGTTGAGGATGTCGCTGGGGCGGGCATCGACCTCCCGGGTGCCGGCCGGGCCCTCGACCACGGCCACCCCGTAGAAGGTGCCGTCGTCCAGGCGGGTCACCCTGGCCTCGGCCAGGCGGCCGCCGGTCGCCGCCAGCAGCGAGGTCATGAACTGGTAGGCCATCGGCCGGGGCAGCTCGGTGCCCTCGAGGGCGAAGGCGACCTGGAGGCCCTCGAACCCGCCCACCCAGATGCCGAGGCGCCGCTCCCCCGCCGCCTCCTGGAGCAGGATCACCGTCTTGTCGGGCCGGTCGCCCGCACCCGCCTGCCGGCGGACCTCGGTCACCCGCATGGCCACCGGCCCGGTCGTCGTCGTCGCCGTCACGTCGTCCTCCCCTTCCCATGCCGCCAGCTCCTCGCGGAGGGCGGCCCGGCCCTTGTGGAGCCGGGTCTTGACCGCGCCCACGCCGATGCCGAGGGCGGCCGCCACCTCCCGGTGGGCCATCCCCACCAGGTAGAACAGGACGACCGCGGCCCGCTGGCCGGCCGGCAGGCGCCCGACCGCCCGCCGGACCCGCCGGGCCGTCTCGGCCGCCTCGGCCGCCTCGGCCGGCGAGGCCGGCACCGGGTCGGGCGCGGCCCGGCCGCCGGTCAGGGCGGCCACCGACCACTCCTCGCGGACCTGGTCACGCCGCCAGCGCCGGCAGACGTTGAGGCCGATCCCGCCCAGCCAGGCCCCGAACCGCTCCGGCCGCTCCAGCCGGTCCAGGCTGACCATGGCCTGGAGGACCGCCTCCTGGGCGGCGTCCTCGGCCAGCCCGGGGTCCCCGAGCCGCCGCCGGCACAGGGCCACCAGCATCGGCCGGTGCCTGGCCACCAGCGCCGCGAACGCCCCCGGGTCGCCCGCGCGTGCCCGCGCCACCAGCGCCGCGTCGTCCATCGCCAGATAGTCGCCCCGCGGCCGTCCCGGGTTACCCAAGCCGGGTCGGCGGCTAGAGCCCGAGGGAGCGGGCGATGAGGATGCGCATGACCTCGCTGGTGCCCTCGCCGATCTCCAGGACCTTGGCGTCGCGGTAGAAGCGGGCCACCGGGAACTCCTCCATGAAGCCGTAGCCGCCGTGGACCTGGACGGCGTCGCGGGCCGAGGTCACCGCGGCCTCGGAGGCGTACAGCTTGGCCACGGCGGCCTCGCGGCCGGACGGCCGGCCGGCGTCGAGCAGGGCCGCGGCCCGCTGCCAGGCCAGGCGGGCGGTGTGGGCCCTGACCTCCATGTCGGCGATCTTGAAGGCGACCGCCTGGAAGCCGGCGATCGGCTGGCCGAAGGCGCGGCGCTCGGTGGCGTAGCGGGTGCACTCGTCCACGCAGCCCTGGCAGAGGCCGGTGGCCAGGGCGGCCACGGCGATCCGGCCCTCCTCCAGGGTGCGCAGGAAGTTGGCCAGGCCGGCCCCGCGCTCGCCGAGGGTGTTGGCCAGCGGCACCCGCGCCCCCTCGAAGACCAGCTCGCGGGTGTCGGAGGCGTGCCAGCCGACCTTGGCGTAGGCGCGGCCGACCCGGTACCCGGGGGTGCCGGCGGGCACGATGATGGTGGTGATCTCGCTGCGGCCGTCGTCGCGCCGGCCGGTGACGGCGGCCACGGTGACCAGGCCGGAGCGGTCAAGGCCGGCGTTGGTGATGAAGGCCTTGGTGCCGTCGATCACCCACTCGTCGCCGTCCTGGACGGCCCTGGTGGCCAGGGCGCCGGCGTCCGAGCCGCCGCCGGGCTCGGTCAGGCCGAACGCGGCCAGCCGCTCGCCGGCGGCCAGCGGGCGCAGCCACTGCCGGTGCTGCTCGGCGGTGCCGTACCGCCAGATCGGCATGGCCCCGAGGCCGACCGCGGCCTCCAGGGTGATGGCCACCGAGGAGTCGACCCGGGCCAGCTCCTCGATGGCCAGGCACAGGGTGGTGTAGTCAGCCCCCATGCCCCCGACCTCCTCGGGGAACGGGAGCCCGAACAGGCCCATGCCGGCCATCTGGTCCAGCACCGCGGGGTCGAGCCTGGCCTCCCGGTCCATCGCCTCGGCCCGGGGGGCGACCACCTCCTCGGCGAAGGCCCGGACGATCTTGCGGAACTCCTCCTGCTCGGATGACAGCTCGAGGTTCATGCCGACATGCTAGCCGCCGCCAGCACCCGGGGGGTCGTACTCGAGCCCGAGCAGGGCCAGGTCGTCGTCGTGGCGGCCGCTGGCGTGCTCGTCGACCAGCTCGACCAGGCGGTCCAGGGCGGCGGTCAGGGACCCGGCCCGGACCGCCTCCTCGAACACCGACGGGTCGAGGAACTCCCCGGTGGCGTTGCGGGCCTCGACCAGCCCGTCGGTGTAGCAGACCAGGCGGTCGCCGGGACGCAGGTGGCCCTGGCTCTCGTTGGCCTGGGTGCCGAGGCCCAGCGGGGCGGCCACCTGGACCAGGCGGGGGCCGGCGCCGAGGGGGGCGGGATGGCCGGCCGAGGCGAGCAGGATGCGGCCGTCGGGGTGGAGCCGGCCGGCCAGGGCGGTCACGAAGTCCTCCTCGCCGCCCTCGCGGGCCACCAGCCGGTCGAGCCGGTTGAGGATCCGGGCCGGCCCGGCCCCCTCGCCGGCCAGGCTGCGGAAGGCGCCCTTGAGCACGGCGGCCATCGAGCTCGCCTCCAGGCCCTTGCCGCGGGCGTCGGCGAGGATGAAGGCCAGGCCGCGCTCGTCCAGCTCGACCACGTCGTAGAAGTCGCCGCCGATCTGGGCGAGGCCGCTGGCCGACTGGTAGCGGACCCCGATCCGGAACCCGGCCGCCTCGGCCGGCGGGGTGGTGAGCACCAGCGCCTGGACCTGCTCCAGGACCTCGGTCTGGGCCCTGACCCGCTCGGACCCGGAGATGGCCCTGGCCCCCAGGCTGGCGAAGCTCTCGGAGGCCTCGAGGGCCTGGGCGGACAGCCGGGGGTCGCGCTGCCAGGCGAGCACGATGGTGCCGAGCTGCTCTCCGGCCCGGTCCAGCAGCGGCAGCCAGAGCAGGCTGGCCAGGCCCCTGGCCTCCAGCATCGGCGCCTCGGGGTCGGCCGGGGAGCGCGCCCCGACCCGCCGGGTCACGGTCATGAACGCGGCCGGGAAGCTGGCCCTGGCCAGGCGGTAGGGCATGGCCGGGACCTCGGGGTCGCGGGCCTGGGCGACGACCAGCATCTGGTCGCCCTGGCGGCGGTAGACGGCGGCCGTGTTGGCCGCGTACAGCGTCCGGGCCGAGCGGGCGAGCAGGTCGTAGGCCTCCTCGGGCTCCAGGCCGGCGGCCAGCGACCCGGCCATCCGGATGGTGTCGGCGGCCCGCTCCAGGGCCGACTGCTCCCGCTGGGCCGCCCCCCAGTTGACCAGGGCGAACAGGGTGGCCAGGCCGATCAGGAGCAGGCGGACGAACAGCTGGCTGGCGGCCATCGAGGAGGTGTAGAGCCCGAGCGCGGTGGCGACCACCAGGGTGACCAGGCCGACCGCGATGACCTGGCTGCGCCGGGTCGCCACCCGGCTGGCCAGCAGCGGCGCCAGGACCAGGAACCCGCCGACGATCACCCGGCGACCGGTCAGCAGCTCCAGCGCGGCCACGAGGGCGATGAGCAGGTAGGGCAGCAGCCAGCCGCGGGTCGCCGCGACCACCCTGGTGCCGACCGTCACCGGCCTGGCCGCCTCCTGCACCGCCCTCCTCCCACGCCCGATCCGCCCGACGGAGCCTGCATGATCCAGGAGCCGACGACAAGACGGAGCGGGGTCCGGGGGCTCGAGCCTCGCCCCCGGTGAATTGGGCTGACGTAGGATGACCGCTCTGACCGACCTTCGAGGAAAGGCGACCCCGCGATGCGAACGCTGGTCACGGGCGGTTCCGGCTTCATCGGCTCGGCGCTGGTCGACCGCCTGGCCGGTGCAGGGCACGAGGTGACCGTGGTCGACGACCTGTCGACGGGACGGCTGGAGAACCTGACCGACGCGCTCGCCTCGGGCCGGGTCGAGCTGGCCGAGGCCGATCTGGCCGGCCCGGACCTGGCCGGGGTGGTCGCCGGCGCCCGGCCCGAGGTCGTCTACCACCTGGCCGCCCAGATCGACGTGCGCCGCAGCGTCGCCGACCCGCTGCACGACGCCCGGGTCAACGTGCTCGGCACCATCGCCCTGGCCAAGGCGGCCCTTGCCGCCGGGTGCCGGCGGCTGGTCTTCGCCAGCTCGGGAGGGACGGTGTACGGCGAGCCCGACCCCTCGGCCCTGCCCATCGACGAGAGCTATCCGCCGCGGGCCACCAACCCCTACGGGGTGTCGAAGCGCTCGGCCGAGGACTACCTGGCCAGCTTCGCCGACCTGCACGGGCTGGAGCCGGTCAGCCTGCGGCTGGGCAACGTCTACGGGCCCCGGCAGGACCCCCACGGCGAGGCCGGGGTGGTGGCCATCTTCTGCAACCGGCTGCTGGCCGGCGAGCCCGTGACCATCTTCGGCGACGGTCGCCAGACCCGCGACTACGTGTTCGTGGAGGACGTGGTCGACGCCTTCGTCGCCGGCGGCGAGCACCCGGGCGCCCCCGGGGCCCGCCTCAACATCGGCACCGGGGTCGAGACCTCGGTGCTGGAGCTGTACGACGCCCTGCGGGCGGTGGCCGGCTTCGGCGACGAGCCGGCGTTCGCCCCAGCCCGCCCGGGCGAGCTGGCCCGCATCGCCCTGGACTGCGCCGCCGCCGGCCGGGTGCTGGGCTGGACCCCAAGGGCCGACCTCCCGGCCGGGCTGGCCCGCACCTGGGCGTGGGCGTTCCAGGAGGTCAACGCCGGCAGCGTCGGCGGGTGAACCGGCGGTGAGCGGGCTGGTACGGGTGGAGGTGGCCGGGCGGGTGGCCACCGTCACCCTCGACCGGCCCGAGGCCCTCAACGCGATCTCGACCGAGCTGGCCCTGGACCTGGCCGCGGCCGTGGAGCCGCTGGCGGTCGATCCCGGGGTCGGGGCGGTGGTG
>DASZON010000020.1:0-1530 GCA_035550755.1 Actinomycetota bacterium
CACCACCAACCACGGCACCGAGTGGGGCGGGGTGATGGCCGGCTCGACCCTGTTCGCCATCCCGGCGGTGGTGTTCTTCCTGCTCGTCCAGCGGCGGGTGGTCAGCGGCCTGACCGCCGGGGCGGTCAAGGGATGAGCATCGGGGTCAGCTACTTCGGCAACCGGATCCTGCGCCACGTGGCCGCCGACATGGAGGGGCTGGCCGCCGACGGGTTCACCGGGGTGCTGCACACCTTCACCGAGAACGACCTCGCCTACTACCGCGAGACCATGGGCCGGATCGTGGAGGCGTCCCACGCCGCCGGGCTCGAGGTCCAGATCGCCCCCTGGGCGGTCTGCCAGATGTTCGGTGGCGAGGCCGAGAGCCGCTTCACCGCGTTCAACCCCGACGCCGGTCAGGTGCTGGACGACGGCCGGGCCACCCCGGCCGGCTGCCCCAACAACCCGGCCGTGCGGGCGTTCGTCCGCTCCTGGGCCGACGCCGCCATCGACACCGGCGCCGACCACGTCTTCTGGGACGAGCCACACTGGGTCCACCCCGACCACTTCGGCCTCGACCCGGCCCGCTGGGGCTGCCGCTGCCGCCACTGCCAGGGCCGCTTCGCCGAGCGCAACGGCGGGGCGGCCATGCCGGCCGAGCTCACCCCCGAGGTGCTGGCCTTCCGCCAGGAGTGCCTGGTCGACTTCATCGCCCACCTGGTCGGCCACTGCAACCGCCAGGGGGCGGCCACCACCGTCTGCCTCCTGCCGCTCACCGGGGGCGTCCACGGCCTGCCCGACTGGGCGCCGATGGCCGCCCTGCCCGGCCTCGGCACTCTGGCCACCGACCCCTACTGGAAGGCGTTCGGCGAGCCAGCGCGGCCGTTCGTGCGCCGGTTCTCGGAGCTGGTCGCCCGCCTGGCCGCCGACAACGGGATCGGCGGCCAGATCTGGATCCAGGGGTTCCGTATGGAGTCCTCGGACGAGGCCGACATCCGCGCCGCCGTGGCCGCCGCCCGCGCCGCCGGCATCCAGGACCTCTGGACCTGGGGGTACGAGGCCTGCGGTCACATGAGCGCCCTGGCCGGCGGCGACCCCGCCGCCGTCTGGAAGGTCCTCCGCGACGCCCTGACCGGCCGCTCGGGCGCGGGATAGGCGGCGACCCCGCTGCGCCTACGTCCGATTCACCCCTGGCTGCGTACACCACCTACTACGCTTGTCCCTTCTGTACGGCCGGTGTGACGTATATGGTCGATTGGTCCACGACCAGGCGGAGGGGGCTCCGGGGTGCGCACGCCGCATGTCAGATCTGGGCGGCCGGCTGTCGCCGGGCTGCTGCTCACCTGCCTGCTTGCGCTCCTGTGGTCGGTGGCCGTCCCCGCACCGACGGCCGCTCAGGAACCCGAGCGTCGGGCGCCGGTCGCCGACGGGGCCGCGACGGCCGCCGAGGCGGCCGCCGTGCCCACCGGGATCACGCCGCTGGTCGGGGACTTCGACGGCGACCACCGGTCCGACGTGTTCATGTACGGGCCGGGGAGCCTGCCCGACCAC
>DASZON010000021.1:0-6713 GCA_035550755.1 Actinomycetota bacterium
GGATGCGCTCGAAGGCGTCGTCGAGGATGGCCGCGCACTCGCGCAGCTGGGCCTCGGTGAGCTGGGCCCGGCGCAGCACCCGGGAGGTCTTGTCGAGGACCTCGCGCAGGCGGCGGTCGAAGCCCTCGCCCTCGTCCCACCGGTCCCCATGGTGGCTGTCGTACCGGTCGCGGCGCGAGCGGTTTTCGTGGCGCTGCTCGCGGCGCATCTCCCGCGCCGCCTGCCTGAGCTCCTGCTTGAGGTCGCGGACGCTGCCGCGGACCTCGTCGCGGATCTCGCGGGCCAGGCCGTGGACCGAGCCGGAGATCTCGGCCTCGAGGTCGTCGAGCTCGTCGCGGCGGCTGGCCAGCTCCTCGCGGCCGGCGTCGGTGATCCGGTAGACCTTGCGGCCGCCCTCCTGGCTCTGGGTGACCAGGCCCTCGGCCTCCAGGCGCTGCAGCCGCGGGTAGATGGTCCCCGGCGAGGGCGCGTACAGGCCCATGAAGCGGTCCTCCAGCAGCCGGATCACGTCGTAGCCGTGCCGCGGGCTCTCCTCCAGCAGCTTGAGCAGGTACAGGCGCAGCCGCCCGTGGCTGAAGACCGGGCTCATAGGGTGGCCTCCGGGGCGCGGCGGAGCAGGGCGACGTGGCCCGAGGTGCTGGCCGCCCGGAGCCGGCCGGTGCCGGCGCCCAGGCGCCCCCAGGCCGTGTACCGGCCCGGGGTCCGGTCCCGCTCCAGCTGCTCGAAGGCGCTCGACACCTGGCCGCTGGTCGACTGGAGCTTGACCTGGAGGTCGCTGGTCTCGGGGAGCCGCACCGTCAGGTCGCCCGAGATGCTGGTCAGGTTGATGTCGCGGTCGCCGTGGGCCTGGAGGTCGATGGTCACCGTCCCCGAGACGGTCCTGGCCCGGACCGAGCCGCCGCCGCCCTCGGCCACGGTCAGGTCGCCGGACACGGTCTGGGCCGACAGGTCGCCGGTGACCCCGGAGGCCTGGACCGGGCCGGACACCGACTCGGCCTCGACCGGGCCGCGCAGCCCGGTCAGGGTGATCTCGCCGCTGACCGTGTGCGCCTCCACCGGGGCCTGCAGCCCGCCGACCATCAGGTTGGCCGACACGACCCGCAGCTCGACCTGGCAGTCCCGGGGCACGGCCAGGGTGAGCACCGCCTTGCGCCGCTGGCTCCCCCCGCCGGTCAGCCAGGACAGCGGCCAGGGCCGCCACGGCCGCTCGTAGTCGACCGTCAGCGTCCCGTTCTCGAGCCGGACGCGCAGCGGCTCACCGCTCAGCTCCGAGAGCTCCAGGGTGGGCCGGTCGTCGGTGGCGACGATGCTGACCGACCCCTCCACGGTCTTGACCAGCACCCGGCGCACCTCGTCGAGGGTGAGCTTGTCCGGGTGGTCGAGCGTCCAGGTGGTGGCCATGGCATCCCTCCGCGATATATCTCGTCTTCGAGAAACAAGATATATCTCGAACGGCGGTTGTCAAGCCCCCAGGTCGCGGGTTGCCGGCCGGGCTCGGTGGTAGGGCGCTGGGACGCGAGTGCTGTTCAGCCATGACCACTCCGGGTTCGCCTGGTCCGTGCTCGGGGCAATCGCCGCCCGCACCGAGCGGATCGGGCTGGCCACGGGCGTCACCTGCCCGTTCCTGCGCTACCACCCGGCGATCATCGCCCAGGCGGCGGCGACCACGGCCGTGCTCAGCGACGGCCGCTTCACCCTTCGCCGTGGCCATCGGCGGGCCCGAGGCGGCCCAGGTCGCGGCCGACCTCGGCGACGCCATCTTCGCCACCGAGCCCGAGGCCGACCTGGTCGGTGCCTACACCAAGGCCGGCGGCGACGGCCCCCGCTACGGCGAGGTCCCGCTGGCCTGGGCGCCCGACGAAGCCACCGCGGCCGAGTCAGCCCACGGCATGATCCGCTTCGGCCCCCTGGGCTGGAAGGTCCAGGCCGAGCTGCCCAACCCGGTCAACTTCGAGGCCGCCACCGCCTTCGTCACCCCCGACAACCTCAAGGAGACGGTCGCCTGCGGCCCCGATCCGGAGCGGCACCTGGAGGTCGCCCGGCAGTTCGCCGAAGCCGGCTTCGACCACCTGGCCCTGCTCAACGCCGGCCCCGACCCCGACGGGTTCTTCACGTTCTTCACCCGCGAGCTCGCCGAGCCCCTGCGGGCCCTGCGCCCGGCCTAGCCGGCCGGGGGGCCGGCGTGGAGGGCCCGGACGGTCTGGATGGTGTCGGCCTCCTCGGGGCGCTTGTCCTCCCGGTAGCGCAGGACCCGGGCGAAGCGGAGGGCGAGGCCGCCGGGGTAGCGGGGGCTGGTCTGGAGGCCGTCGAAGGCGATCTCCACCACCAGCTCGGGGCGGACGTGGACGACCCACTGGTCGGTGGGGCCGACGGCCAGCTCCTGGAGCCGCCTGGTCTGCCAGGTGAGGAGCTGGTCGGTGAGGCCCTTGAAGGTCTTGCCCAGCATCACGAACCCGCCGCTGTCGGGGTCGCGGGCGCCAAGGTGGAGGTTGCTGAGCCAGCCCCGGCGGCGGCCGTGGCCCCACTCGGCGGCCAGCACGACCAGGTCCAGGGTGTGGACCGGCTTGACCTTCAGCCAGCCGGCGCCACGGCGGCCGGCCTCCCAGGTGGCGGCGGGCGACTTGACCATCACGCCCTCGTGCCCGCGGGCCAGGGTGTCGTCCAGGAAGGCGGCGGCCACCGCCAGGTCGGCGGTCACCCGGCGGGGCATGCGCAGCGGCTCGGGGACGGCGGCGGCCAGGGCGGCGTGCCGCTCGGACCCCGGGCGGTCGATCAGGTCCTGGCCGTCCAGGTGGAGCAGGTCGAACAGGAAGGCGGTGAGCGGCAGGGTCTCGGCCAGCCGCTCGACGTCCAGGCGGCTGCCCACCCGGCCGGCCGTGACCTGGAACGGGTGCGGGCGGCCGCCGGGCTGGAGGGCGATGACCTCGCCGTCGAGCACGGCCGCCCCCACGGGCAGGGTCAGGGCGGCCGCCACCACCTCGGGCACACGGGCCGTGATGTCGTCCAGGGTGCGGGTGAACACGGCCACCTCGGTCCCGGCCCGGTGGACCTGGATGCGGTGGCCGTCCAGCTTCCACTCGACCGCGGCCTCCCCGACCTTCTCCATGGCCGCCCCGAGGCTGGGGGCGGCCGAGGCCAGCATCGGCTGGAGGGGCCGGCCGACCTCCAGGTGGAAGGCCCGCAGCCCGGGCACGCCCTCGGTCAGGGCGGCCTCGGCCACCGGCCCCAGGGACCCGCGCAGCATCAGGGCCCGCCGGACCTCGGCCCCGGCCACCCCGGCGGCCCTGGCGATGGCCTCGACCATCACCCCCTCGAGGGCCCCCTGGCGCAGCTCGCCCGAAAGCAGCCCGATCAGGAACCGCTGCTCGCCGGCGGTGGCCCGGGAGAACAGCTCGGCCACCAGCCGCCGCCGCTCGGCCTGGGAGCCGGGCCCGGCCAGCCGGCCGATGCGCTCGAAGGCGGCGTCGACCTCGCCCACGGTGAGGGTCGGGTCGGCGGCCGGGCCGGGGACGTCGCGCAGGGCCGCCCAGCCGACCCCGATCTGGCGCTGGCGCAGCTCGCCGGAGAGGAACGCCACCGCCGGGTGGACCTCGCCCGGCTCCAGGCGGCGCAGGCACGCCGCCAGGCGCTCCACCTTGGCCAGGCGGGCGGAGCTGTTGGCGACGGCGGCGGACGTCCCGGCGACCTCGTCGAGCAGCACGGGCCCATTCTCCCCGACGGCCCGACCGGCGGGCATGGCAGCTGGCCGGGCGGCCCGCGCCGGAGGTAGGGTCGCGGCGTGAGACGACCCGCGTGGGTGCTGGCCGCGGTCGCCGCCGGGGGGGCCGGCTGGGCGGCCGCCGAGCTGGCCCGTCCGCGCCGGTCCGACATCCGGGTGTTCGACCCCGACGAGGTGGCCCGGCTGGAGACGGCCATGTGGCGCTCCTACTACGACCGGCGCCGCCTGCCGCTCTTCGGGCAGCTGGTGTCGCTGCTGCAGGGCCAGTTCCACCTCCAGCCGCTGCGGGCGGTGGCCCTGGCCGGGCTGGCCGCCCGGGCCGCGGCCGTGTTCCAGGTCGGCTCGGGCCACGACGACTACCGGCGCGCCCTCCCCTACCTGGAGCGCTACTACGCCGGCGTCCGGGCGGTGAGCGAGGTCCCCTTCGACCCCCGCCGGGCCGCCGCCCTGGAGCTCGAGTGGTGGATCGTCCACCGCGAGGTCGACGACCACCCGCCCGGCGACCTCGAGACCGCCCTGGCCGAGGTGGCGGCCGAGCTCTACCAGGCCCCGGCCGAGCGCCTCTGGACCCATGCCGCCCGCCGCGCCGAGGCCATGACCATCCGCGACCGCGCCTCCCGCCGCGCGGTCGGGGTGCTGGACGACGACTGGGACCGGATCGAGGCCGTCCTCTGGGTCGCCTGGAAGGCCCTTGCCGACGAAGTCCGGACGGTCAGCCAGGACCGGGAGGCCTGACCAGCCGGCCCGCGGCCAGGCTGGCCACCCCGCTCCAGGCCAGGTCGCCGGCGATGAACAACAGTCGGGAGACGACCGCGACCACCGCCGCCACCGGGGCGGTGACCGTCGAGCCGAGCAGCAGGAGCAGGGCCGCCTCCCGGACCCCGGCCCCGGCGGGCACGACCAGCAGCAGCGGGCCGCCGGCGAAGGCGGCCGCGAACGCGCCCGTGCACTGGAGCCACAGCAGCGCCCCGCCCTCGGCCCCGAGCGCGCGGGTCAGCAGGTAGACGTGCACCCCGTAGCAGAGCCAGGACACGACCGCCCAGCCGCCGGCCCGCAGGATGCCGGCGGCCGACAGCGGGGCCGGCATCGGTGGCCGCCCGGTCACCCGCAGAGCGACGGCCATGGCCCGGTTGAGCACGGCCGGGGTGGCGGCCACGACGAGCACGGGCAGGACCAGGGCGAGCCAGCGGTAGCCGTCGGCCGCCTCCCGGCCCAGCAGCGGGATCACCGGGACCCCGACCAGCAGGCCCGTCCCGACGAGCAGGAGCATGAACACCGCGAAGGCCGCCCCCGAGGCCCGCGGCGGCACCCGGTAGTCGCGGCCGAGCCGCATCTGGGTCACCACCGGCCAGATCGTCCCCGGCACGTACTTGCCGAGCTGGCCCAGGTAGAACACCCGCATGGCCCTGGCCTGGTGGAGGCCGGCGCCGAGGTCGGCCAGGGCGGCCCGCCACGACCGGAAGGTGGCGTAGATCCCGGCCAGGACCATGGCCCACGAGCCCATGACGACCGGGACCGACAGCCGCCCCAGGAGCGGCCTGGCCTGGCGCCACTGCCCGGCCAGCACGACCGCGACCACCGCCACGAACAGCGCCGCCACCGCCAGCCGCAACGGCGCCCGCCACCGCCTCCGGGGCGGGGCCGGGAGGTCGTCGCTGCCCGGCTGGTCGACCAGCCGGTCGGGAGTCGCCACGGCGACACGCTAGCGCACCAGGCTGGGGAGGGAGCGGAGGGGTCGGGAGCTACGCCCCCGGTCGGGGCCGAGAGGGACTAGGTGGACCGGAGGGGGACCACGTCGGCCAGGCGGTCGAGGGCGATCAGCAGCTCGGTGACCTCGTCGTCGGTGTTGGCGGCGGTCACCTGGATGCGGAAGCCGACCTCCTCCCGCGGCACGCCCGGGTAGAAGGCCAGGGTCACGTAGATGCCCTGGTCGAGCAGGAGGCGGCCCGCCTTGGCGAGGTCGTCGGCGTCGGCCAGCGGCACCTCGACGATCGGGAACCCGGAGCGGTTGAGCGTGAACGCCCCCAGCTTCTCCAGATGGTCGAGGATGCGCCGGGTCCTGGCCCAGAGGATGGCCCGTAGGTCGTCCCCCCGCGCCTCGTTGACCTGGAGCCCGACGAGCACGCTGGCCAGGGAGGCGACCGGCGACGGCCCCGAGTAGAGGTACGGGGGCGCGGCGACCTTGAGGAGCCGCTTGAGCTCGGGCGGGCAGGCCACGAAGGCCAGCAGCGACGAATAGGCCTTGGAGAAGCCGGCTGTGAGCACGATGTTGTCGTAGGACTCGCCCAGGTGGCGGACGACCCCGTTGCCACGGCGGCCGTAGGGGCTGATCTCCTCGCGGTCCCGCTCCCCCACGACCCCGAACCCGTGGGCGTCGTCGACGTACAGCAGGGCGTCGTTGGCCCTGGCCAGGGCGAGAAAGGCCGACAGCTCGGGGGCGTTGCCGGTCATCGAGTTGACCCCGTCCATGCAGACCAGCCGGGGCGTCCTGGAATACCGGTTCAGCAGCCGCTCCAGGGCCTCGGGATCGTCGTGGGCGTAGCGGACCACGGTGGCGCCGTGGGCCCTGGCCGCCACACACCCGTCCCAGACGGTCTTGTGGGCCCGGGAGTCCACGAAGATGGTCCCGTCCGAGGCCAGCACCGGGATGACCGAGGCGTGGATGTGGGTCAGGGTCGGCAGCAGCAGCGAGTCGGGCGCGCCCAGCAGCTCGGTCAGCCGGGTCTCGATCTGGGGGTACAGGGCCGGATTGCCCAGCATCCGCGACCAGCTGGGATGGGTCCCCCAGCGGTCCAGGTAGGCGGGGATGGCCTCGATGACCTCGCGGTCCAGGTCGAGGCCGAGGTAGTTGCAGGAGGCGAAGTCGATCAGCCAGCGCTCCCCGACCCGGATGCGGCGGCCGTCGAGCTCCTCGATGGTGGCGTCCAGCAGGTGGTGGTGGGAGAACAGGTCCTCGAGGTCGGCACATGCCGACAACCAGCGCGCGAGCCAGTTC
>DASZON010000022.1:0-7508 GCA_035550755.1 Actinomycetota bacterium
GATCGACCAGGCGCCGGCGTCCCGGTTCGCCCACGCCGGGCCGCCGGGGTGGACCAGCAGCACCTCCAGGGCGCCGTGGCGGCGCCGGTAGAGCAGGATCCCCGCACTGCGCCTCGGCATCCACGCGCTCCCTAAGGTCGGACCGGATTCTGCCGACATGGTGGCATGAGCGGGATCACCGCCGCCGCCCAACGCGCGGGACGCGCCGGCCGGGGGCTGCTTCCCACCGGCCAGCTGCTCACGCCCGAGGTCTGGGCCCGCCGCCACCAGGGGATTGTCTGGCTGCTGTGGGCGCACGTGGCCGGGATCGCCGTCTTCGGCGTGGTCCGGGGCTACGGGCTGGCCCACGCCGCCACCGAGGCGTCCCTGGTGGTGGTGTTCGCCCTGGCCGCGATGCACCCGGCGCTCGGCCGGCGGGCCCGGGCGGCGGCGGCCGTGCTCGGGCTGATCACCGCCTCGGCGGTGATCGTCCACCTCTCCGGCGGGGTGGTCGAGGCCCACTTCCACTTCTTCGTGATGGTCGGGGTCATCACCCTCTACCAGGACTGGCTGCCCTTCGGGCTGGCCCTCGCCTATGTGGTCGTCCACCACACCGTGCTCGGGGTGCTGACCCCGGCCGAGGTGTTCAACCACCCGGCGGCCGAGCGGGCCCCCTTCAAGTGGGCCCTGATCCACGGCGCCTTCGTGCTCGCGGCCAGCATCGCCTACCTGGTCAACTGGCGGCTCAGCGAGCGCCAGGCGATCGAGATCAGCCGGCTGGTCAGCCGCCTGGAGGGCCTGGCCCGCACCGACCCGCTCACCGGGGTGCCGAACCGGCGGGTCTGGGAGGAGGAGCTGCCCCGGGAGCTGGACCGGGCCCGGCGGGCGGGCACCGGGCTGTGCGTGGCCATGATCGACCTCGACAACTTCAAGGCCTACAACGACCGCCACGGGCACCAGGCCGGCGACCTGGTCCTCAAGCAGGCGGCCACCGCCTGGTGGGCCGAGGTCCGCTCCACCGACCTGCTGGCCCGCTACGGCGGCGAGGAGTTCGTGCTGCTGCTGCCGGCCTGCGCCCTCGCCGACGCCGTCACCATCGTGGAGCGGCTGCGGGCGGCCACACCCCTGGTCACCTGCTCGGTCGGGCTGGCCGAGTGGGACCTCCAGGAGGCCAGCGACGACCTGGTCTCCCGGGCCGACCAGGCCCTCTACGCCGCCAAGGCCGAGGGCCGCAACCGCCACGTCACCGCCTCCTGACGGTCGCGGGAGCGTGGCGGCGGTTGTCGCCACCCCCGGCCCTCCCCACAATGCAGGGGAGCGCGCGACGCGGGAGGCGGGCCGATGACCAGCGTCAGGACGACCACGATCCCGGGGACCACCGCCGCCGGACGGCCTCGGGCCCGCTCCGGCGACGACCTGACGGCGGCCCTGCTCGGCACCTGGGTGGTGGGCGGGCTGTTCCTGGACGGGTGGGCCCACGTCAACCAGCCCGACCTGGAGACCTTCTTCAGCCCCTGGCACGGCGTCTTCTACACCGGCTTCATCGTGTCCACGGTGGTGCTGGCCCGCCTGGTCACCCGCCACCAGCGGGGGCGGTTCGACCCCGCCCTGGTGCCGGCCGGCTACGGGCTGGGACTGGTCGGGGCGTGCCTGTTCCTCCTCGGGGGGCTCGCGGACATGGTCTGGCACAGCCTGTTCGGGATCGAGGTCGGGGTGGCGGCCCTGCTCAGCCCCTCGCACCTGCTGCTGCTGGTCGGGGGGCTGCTGATGGTGACCAGCCCGGTCCGCTCGGCCTGGTCGTCGCCGGACCTGCCGGCCCGGGCCCCGGCGACCAGGCTGCTCCCGGCCCTGTGGGCGACCACCCTGACCACGGCGGTGCTGCTGTTCTTCTTCCAGTACCTGTCGGCGTTCGTCACCGAGGCCCCGTCGTCGCCCGCCGAGGGGCCCGACGGGGTGCTCGGCACCATCGTCGGGGTGGCCAGCGTGCTCGTCACCAACCTCATCCTGGTCGCTCCGGTGCTGCTGCTGGCCCGCCGCTGGCGGCTGCCCTTCGGCACCGTGGCCCTGCTGGCCACCGTCGGGGCGGCCGCCATGACCTCGGTGCGCGAGCTCGCCCTGGGGGCGCTGGTCCCGGCCATGGTGGTGGGCGGGCTGGCCGCCGACCTGCTGCTGGCCCGGCTGCGGCCCGGGCCCGACCGGCCGGGCGCCTTCCGGGCCGCCGCCGTCCTGGTCCCGCTGGTCCTGTGGGGGGCCTGGACGGCCGTGTACGCGGTCGTCTACGGGATCGCCTGGCCGCCCGAGCTGTGGGCCGGGGTGCTCGGCATGGCCTGCCTGGGCGGCCTCGGCCTGAGCCTGCTGGCGCTCCCGCCGGCCGTGCCCGACGGGGCCTGGGAACCGATCTCAAAGGCGTAAGCGCGCCGAACTTGGGTAAGTCGCTTCTTTGGACGTCGTGGTGGGACCGACGCCCCACGCTCCGGGCCAAGGGAGGCTGCGCACATGGCCGACAGCGGATCCCGACCAGATCGCCTGTGGACACCCGACCGGCGCCAGTTCCTTCGCGCGGTCGGGGTCGCGGGCATAGGGGCGGCCCTGGCCGCCTGTACCAGCGAGCCGGGCGGGGGCGGGCCCGGCGCCGGCCAGGAGGCGGCCGGCGCGGCCCCGTCGACCACCTTCACCGAGCCGCCATCCAAGCTCAGCGGCGACCTCAAGATCCTGCTCTGGAGCCACTTCGTGCCCAGCCACGATCAGTGGTTCGACCCCTTCGCCAAGGACTGGGGGTCCAAGGTCGGTGTCAACGTCAGCGTCGACCACATCGACAACGCCCAGATCCCGACCCGGATCGCGGCCGAGATCCAGGCCGGCCAGGGCCACGACCTGATCCAGTACATCGCGCCCCTGTCCCAGTTCGAACCGAGCGTCAACGACCTCAAGGACGTCACCGACGAGGCCACAAAGCGCTGGGGCCAGCAGCTGGAGCTGTGCAAGCAGTCCAGCTTCAACCCGGCCACCGGCCGCTACTACGCCTACTCGCCCGGCTGGGTCCCCGACCCCGGCGACTACCGGGTGTCGCTGTGGCAGGGCGTCGGCATGGCCAAGGGACCGACCAGCTGGGACGAGCTGCTCCAGGGCGGGGCCGAGATCAAGAAGTCCAAGGGCACTCAGCTCGGCATCGGCATGTCCCAGGAGATCGACTCCAACATGGCCGGCCGGGCCCTGATGTGGTCCTACGGGGCCTCGGTCCAGGACGAGAACGAGCGGGTGGTCATCAACTCCGAGGAGACGGTGGCCGCCGTCGAGTTCATGTCCCGGCTGTTCAAGCAGGCCATGACCGACGAGGTCTTCTCCTGGAACGCGGCCTCCAACAACCAGGGGCTGATCGCCGGCAAGCTGTCCTACATCCTCAACTCGATCTCGGCCTGGCGGACCGCCCAGGGGGCCAACCCGGACGTGGCCAACGACGTCGGCTTCGTCCCCGCCCTGAGCGGCCCCAAGGACGCCCGCGCCGCCCAGCACGTCCTCTACAACTGGATCATCCCCAAGCACGCCAAGGGCGTGGACGCGGCCAAGGCGTTCCTGCTCCACTACACCGAGAACTTCGCCGCCGCTACCTGGGCGTCGAAGCTGTACGACTTCCCGGCCTACGACGAGCGGGTGCCCCAGCTCAACGGCTGGCTCGACAAGGACCCGTTCGGGGCCAAGCCGGCCGACAAGCTGTCCTTCCTCAAGGACGCCACCTCCTGGAGCACCAACATCGGCTACCCGGGGCCGTCCAACACCGCCATCGGCGAGGTGTTCGGGACCTTCCTGATCCCCAACATGTTCGCCTCCGCCGCCCGCGGCGAGGTCAGCCCCAAGCAGGCCGTGGCCAGGGCCGAGGCCCAGATCAAGCCCATCTTCGAGAAGTGGCGGGCCCGCGGGCTCGTCGGCGGCACCTGAGCGGCGGCCGGCCATGACCGTCGTCGTCGAGGTCCGAGGGCTCGTCAAGCGGTTCGAGGGCGGGCGGGTCTCCGCCGTGGACGGTGTCGACCTGGCTACCCAGGAGGGCGAGTACCTCGTCCTCCTCGGCCCCTCCGGATGCGGCAAGACCACGCTGCTGCGCACCATCGCCGGGCTGGAGCGGCCCACCGAGGGCGAGGTCCTGATCGACGGCCAGGTCGTCAACGACCTGCCGCCGCGGGCCCGCAAGATCGCCATGGTCTTCCAGAGCTACGCCCTGTACCCGCACAAGAACGTCCTCCAGAACATCGTCTTCCCGCTCAAGGCCGAGCGGATGGACAAGGACGAGCAGGTCAGGAAGGCCCGCTGGGCGGCCGAGCTGCTCGGCATCGATGCACTGCTCGACCGCCGGCCTCGCCAGCTGTCGGGCGGGGAGCGCCAGCGGGTCGCCCTGGCCCGGGCTCTGGTCCGCGAGCCGCACGTGTTCCTCCTGGACGAGCCACTGTCCAACCTCGACGCCAAGCTGCGCACGAGCGCCCGCGACGAGCTCAAGCGGTTCCAGGAACGGGTTGGCACGACCACCATCTACGTGACCCACGACCAGGCCGAGGCGATGGGCTTGGGCGACCGGATCGCGGTCATGGACCGGGGCCAGGTGCGCCAGCTCGGCCCGCCGGTGCAGGTCTACGACGACCCGGCCGACACCTTCGTGGCCACCTTCATCGGCTCCCCGCCGATGAACCTGGTCCCGCGCGACGGCCGATTCGTCGGGTTCCGGCCCGAGCACCTGCTGCCGGTCGAGCACGTCCACGGTCCCGACCGGGCGACCGTGCCCTTCCAGGTCGAGCGGATCGAGTACCTGTCCGGCGACCGGCACGTCTACGGGACGGCAACCCGGATCGGCGAGGACACCCGGGTCGTCGCCCGGCTGCCGGCGACTGTGTCCACGCCGATCGCGACGGGGGAGACCCACCGGTTCGCCGTGGACGCCGGTCGGCTGCGCTTCTTCGACGCCGCCACCGGACTGCGGGCCGACCCGGTCCCGGTCGGGAGCTGAGTCATGGAGGCGGCTACCACCCGGCGACCCGGCCTCCAGACGCACCCTCGGGCGGCTCGACGCTTCGCCGACAACGACCGCCAGCTCGCCATCTGGTTCCTGCTGCCGTCGGTCATCTACGTGATCGCGCTCGTCGCGGTCCCGTTCATCCTGGCGATCGGGTTCGCCTTCAGCGACGTGACCGCCGGCGACCCGAGCTTCCACTGGGCCGGCCTCGACACCTTCCGGCGCGCCCTGGACGACCCGGTCTTCTGGCGCGCCCTGCGCAACACCTTCGTCTTCACCGTGATCTCGATGGTCCTGATCGTCGTCCTCGGCAAGATCCTGGCCAACATCCTGGTGGCCGACTTCCGGGGCAAGTGGTTCGTCCGGTTCCTGGTCCTGCTGCCCTGGACGACCCCGGTGGCGTTGTCGGCGGTGGCCTGGCTGTGGATGCTCGACTCGGTCTACAGCCCGATCGACTGGGTCTTGCGCAACGTCGGGCTGCTCCACGGCAACGTCTACTGGCTGGGCCGGCCCGGCCTGGCCATGGCGTCGGTGATCGCCGTCCACGTGTGGCGCCTGACCCCGCTGGCGGCAGTGATCATCCTGGCCGGGCTGGTCGCCATCCCCAAGGACATCGAGGAGGCGGCCCGGGTCGACGGGGCCGGCTACTGGCGGCGCATGTTCGAGGTCACCATCCCGCTGACTCTTCCCGTGGCCGCGGTCGCGGCTCTGTTCGGCGCCGTCCTGACCTTCACCGACATGACGGTGGTGTACGTCCTCACCCGTGGCGGCCCCACCAACTCCACCCAGGTGCTGGCCAGCTGGGCGTTCATCCGCGGCATCGAGGGCGGTGACGTCGCCCAGGGGGCCGCGGTCGCCCTGTTCCTGTTCCCCCTCCTGCTGGCCGCGGCTATCGCCATCCTGCGGGCCGTCCGGCGGATGGAGGTGCTGTAGGTGGCCACCACCGTCGACCCCGCCACCAGGTCCCGGACCCGCGAGCTGCGGCGCCATTACCGGCGCCGGCACGTCATGGCCCGGGTCGGTCTGTACCTGGCTGCGTTCACGGCCGCGCTGATCTGCGCCGGCCCGTTCCTGTGGAGCCTGGTCACCGCCTTCAAGCAGAACCGCGACCTCTACAACCCCGAGAACAACCCCTTCTTCTTCAACCTCGCCGCCACCCCCGACCACCTCCTGTACCTGCTGCGCAACACCGGCTTCCTGACCTTCGTCTGGAACACCCTATGGGTGGGGCTGCTGGTCGTGGCGATCACCCTGGCGCTGGGGCTGCCGGCCGCCTACTCCCTGGCCCGGCTCGACCGACCCTGGTCGGGCCCGATGGCCATCGCCATCTTCTTCGTCTACCTGGTCCCGCCCAGCCTGCTGTTCCTTTCGCTGTCGCGGCTGGTGGTGACCGTCGGCCTCCAGGACTCGACCTGGTCACTGGTGCTGGTGTACCCGACCATCACCATCCCGGTGTCGGTATGGCTGCTGATCGGGTTCCTCAAGGCCATCCCCCGAGACGTCGAGGAGCAGGCGATGGTCGACGGCTACAGCCGCCTGGCCGCGTTCGTGCGGGTGGTGCTGCCCCTGGCCTTCCCCGGGATCGTGGCCGTGGTGGTGTTCGCCTTCACCCTGACCGCCAGCGAGTTCATCTACGCCCTGGCGTTCGTCTCGCCCACCACCGAGAAGGTCGTCTCCACCGGGGTGCCCACCGAGCTGATCCGCGGCGACGTCTTCTTCTGGCAGTCCCTCCAGGCCGCGGCCATCCTGGTCGCGGTCCCGATCGCCTTCGTGTTCAACTTGTTCCTGGACCGCTTCATCAGCGGCTTCACCATGGGGGCGGTCAAGGGCTGATTGGGGGTTGGGGTGGACGCGGGGCAGGCGGCAGCGTCGCCGCTGGTGGAGCGGATCAGGGGTTCGGTCATCGGTGACCGGGAGGTGATGGACGGGCCGTACGGCCCGCGGCGGATCATCTACGCCGACTACACCGCCTCGGGGCGGGCGCTCAGCTTCATCGAGGACTTCATCCGGGGCGAGGTCCTGCCCCGTTACGCCAACACCCACACCGAGAGCTCGGGCACCGGCCTGCAGACGACCCGGCTGCGTGAGGACGCCCGGCGGGTCATCCGCGACGCCGTCGGCGGCGACGACGACACCCTGGTGCTGTTCTGCGGGTCGGGGAGCACGGGCGCGGTCGACAAGCTCATCGGCGTCCTGAACCTGCGCATCCCGGCCGACCTGGACGCCCGCTACCGGCTCTCGGAGCGGATCCCGCCGGAGGAGCGGCCGGTGGTGTTCACCGGACCGTTCGAGCACCACTCCAACGAGCTGCCCTGGCGGGAGTCGATCGCCGAGGTGGTCGTGATCCGCGAGGACGCCGACGGCCACATCGACCGCGGCCAGCTCGCCCAGGAGCTGGCCCGCACGGCCGGCCGCCCCCTGCGGATCGGCAGCTTCTCGGCCGCCTCCAACGTCACCGGGATCGTCTCCGACACCCGGGCCATCGCCGCCCTGCTGCACCGCCACGGCGCCCTGTCGTTCTGGGACTTCG
>DASZON010000023.1:0-10033 GCA_035550755.1 Actinomycetota bacterium
CGTCGGCGCTGGTGGTGGCGATGCTGGCCGCCGTCGGGGCGGCCACCGGCCGGGCGTGGTCCCCGGCCGAGCTGGCGCGCACCGCCTACCAGGTCGAGCGGGTCGACCTCAAGATCGAGGGCGGCATGCAGGACCAGTACGCGGCCGCCTACGGCGGGCTCAACTTCATCGAGTTCGCCGGCGACGACCAGGTCGAGGTCCGGCCCCTGCCGGTGCGGGCCGAGGTGCTGGAGGCGCTGGAGGAATCGCTGCTGCTCGCCTGGTCGGGCGACAGCCGCACCGACGACGGCATCCTGCGCCGCCAGGTCGACGGGGTCCTGTGCGGCTCCGAGCAGAGCCTCGGCAGCCTGGGCGCGCTCAAGGCCCTGGCCGAGGCGATGCGCGACGCCCTGCTGGCCGGCGACCTGGCCAGCTTCGCCGACGGCCTGCGCCAGGGCTGGGAGCACAAGCGGAAGCTGGCCACCGGGATCGCCACCCCCCGGCTGGAGGAGCTGTACGAGGTCGGCCGGGCCGCCGGGGCGGCCGGGGGCAAGGTACTGGGGGCCGGCGGGGGCGGGTTCATGCTGTTCGCCGGGCCGCCGGAGCGGCGGGCGCGGATGGTCGCCGCCCTGGAGGCGGCGGGCGCGCCCTGCTCGCCGGTCCGCCTCGACCTGCGCGGCGCCCACGCCGTCAACCAGCGATCCCGGGGGACAGGATGAGGACCGAGCGGTCCGGGGAGCCCCAGGCGGGTGCCCAGACGAGCGAGATCGAGCGGTACCTGCAGCGCTCGGCGGCGGTGGCCGCCTCCCTGGCCGAGCGGCCCGGGGTGGCCGCCGTGGAGCGGGCGGCCGAGCTGGTCGCCGACGCCCTGGCCGGGGGCGGGCAGGTGCTGTTCTGCGGCAACGGCGGCAGCGCGGCCGACGCCCAGCACCTGGCGGCCGAGCTGGTCGGGCGCCTGCAGCTGGAGCGGCCGGCCTACCGGGCGGTCGCCCTCACCACCGACACCTCGGTGCTCACCGCCGTCGGCAACGACTACGGCTACCCCGACGTGTTCGCCCGCCAGGTCGAGGGGCTCGGCCGTCCCGGTGACGTCCTGGTGGCCATCTCGACCAGCGGCCGCTCCGAGAGCGTGCTCAGGGCGGCGGCCGCGGCCAGGGCCAAGGGCATGGCCGTGATCGCCTTCCTCGGCCCGGCCGCCTCGCCCCTGGACGAGCAGGCCGACCTGGCCCTGCACGTCGACGGCGACGTCGCCGGCCTGGTCCAGCAGGGCCACATCACCATCGGCCACGCCCTCTGCGGGTGGGTGGAGCACCGCCTGGAAACCGGCGGATGACCCGGCCGGCGGTGTTCCTCGACCGCGACGGCACCCTGGTCGAGGAGGTCCCCTACCTGCACGACCCCGAGCGGCTGGTGCTGCTGCCCGGGGTCGGGGAGCTGGCCACCCTGGCGGCGGCCGGGTACGCCCTGGTGGTGGTGACCAACCAGGCCGGGGTGGCCAGGGGCCGCTACGGCGAGGCGGCCGTGGCGGCCGTCCACCGCCGCCTGCGGCGGCTGCTGGCCGGGGCCGGGGTACGGCTGGACGCGGTCCTGTACTGCCCCCACCACCCGGAGGGGACGGTGGCCGCCTATGCCCGCGCCTGCCGGGACCGCAAGCCGGGCCCGGGCCTGCTGGAGACGGCCGCCCGGCGCCTCGGCCTCGACCTGACGGCGTCGTTCCTGATCGGCAACTCCCCGGCCGACGTCGGCGCGGCCGGGGCCGCCGGCGTCACGCCCCTGTTCGTGACCACCGGCCACGCCGCCGGGCGGCCGCCGCCCGAGGGTGTCACCGCCGTCGACGACCTGGCGGCCGCGGTCGCCGCGGTGCTGGCGACCGCGAAGCCGGCGGACGGCAGCAAAGAGGCCAGACCCGCTCCGGCCGTGACGGGGCGGGCCTGGCCAGGGATGCCGGTTGGTCGCGAGCGAGCGCGCCCCTGACCGGCACCTCCAGCGTCCGGGCCGGACCCCCCCGGGATCCCCCGATCTCCCCGGTCCTTCCGCTGTGTCCCGAGTCCTCCTGCCGGTTCCGGCGGGCTCCTCCTGTGTCTCCGCCGGTACCTCTCGGGAGGACTGGGACGAGGGTAACCGTCCCGGCGGCCCGCGTCGGTGCCCTGGGTCACCGGGGTCGCGTGACGTGCGACACACCCCGGCGTCCCCGGCTCAGGTGAGCCGGCGCAGGGCCTCGTCGTTGCGCAGGTGGATGGCGTCGGAGTCGTAGTCGATGAAGCCGCGGCGGCGGAACGACCCGAGGGCCCGGCTGACGTTCTCGCGGCTGGCCCCGACCATCCCGGCCAGGTCGCGGTGGGTCAGGTGCAGCGAGATCATGGTCCCGCCCCCGGGGTCGGGCTGGCCGTGGTCGGCGGCCAGCCCGAGCAGGACCTTGGCCAGCCGGCTCTTGACGTCCAGGGACAGCAGGTCGTCGATCAGGGCCTCGCGGTCGGCCAGGCGGGCGGCCACCTGGCGGAGCAGGGCCGAGGAGGCCGGCGGGTTGGCCTCCAGGAACCCCCAGAAGGGGTCGCGGCCGATCGCCCAGGCGGTGGTGGGGGAGGTCGCCCGCGCCCCGGCCGTCCGCCGGCCGTCGTTCAGCAGGGCGAGCTCGCCGATCAGCTGGCCAGCCCGGATGATCGTGTGGACGAGCTCGCCGCCGCCACGGACCGGGGAGACGATCGCCACCTCGCCGGCGGTCAGGACCAGCACGTGGTCGGCGGGCTCGCCCTGGCGCATCAGGAAGCTGCCCACCGGGTAGTCGAACGGGACCGCCTGGCCGGCCAGGGCGAGCAGCGCCTCGGGACGCCCGTGGCGGAAGATCGGGCTCTGGCCGAGCACCTGGAGCAGGGCGGCCTCGTCGGCCTGGGAACGCCGTCTGGTCATCTCCCATCTCCCCCTTGCCGGGCCAGCCGCCGGACCAGGGCGTGCGCGCCCATGGCGGTGGCGTCGGTGAGCACCCGCTTGGCGGCGGCGTCGGCCTCCTCGGCCCGCCCGGCCCGCCGCAGCGCCGGAGCCAGGTCGGCCAGGGTGTGCAGCTGCTCGAGGCGGTGGCCGGTCGCCTCCAGCCCAGCCAGGGACCGCTCCAGCAGCGCCACCGCCGCGACCGGGTCGGCGGCGACCAGCCGGGCCTGGGTGCGCTGCAGCCGGCCCCGGGAGAACACGTCCACCTCCTGGAGCACGGCCCAGGCGCGGGCCAGGGCGGCCGCCGCCCCGTCGGGGTCGTCCCCGGCCAGGCAGGCCTCGGCCAGGTGCAGCTCGGCCTCGACGTCGGCGGTGCCGTCGGGCTGGGTGGTGAGCTCGATGGCCTCGGCGGCCAGTCGCCTGGCCGTGGCCGGCTCGCCGCGGGCGATCGCCACCTGGACCAGGCCGAGCAGCGACCACAGCCGCTTGCGGGTGTAGCCGATCTCCTTGCTGAGCCGGTTGCCGGCGGCGAAATGGCGCTCGGCGGCGTCCAGGTCGTCCTCGAGCCAGGCCACGTCGCCCAGGGTCACCTCGGCCGACGCCTCGGCACCGCGCCGCCCGGCCGAACGGGCGTCGGCGGCCAGCGCGGCCGCCTCCTCGCGCAGCCCGGCCAGCGGGGTGGCCAGGTACAGCCGCAGCGGCAGCAGGGTGGCCCGCAGCTCGACGACCAGCCGCTCCTGGCCGGCCACCCGGGCCTGGGCGAGCGCCTCGCCGAGCAGCCGCCCGGCCCCGTCCAGGTCGCCGGCCAGGTAGGGGACGTACGCCTTGGCCCGGGTCGCCTGGGCGACCAGCGCCGGGTCGCCGGCCTCGACCGCCTCGACCAGGGCCCGGTCGGCGGCGGCGGCCGCCTCGGCGGAGCGCCCGAACATCGCCTGCAGGTTCGACAGCTCGGTCCAGGCCTGCGCCCGGACCGGGGCCCGCGCCGCCCCGCTGGCCCGGCCGAGGTCGTCGAGGGCGCCGGCCAGGTCACCGGTGGCGCCGCGGACCGTGCCCCGCTCCAGGCACAGCTCGGCCCGGTCGTCGGGGCCGGTCCCGGCCAGGCCGGCCAGCTCCAGGGCGTCGTCCAGCACCTGGGCGGCGGCGGTCAGGGCCTCCTGGTCGCGCAGGCGCAAGGCGGCCCGGCCGCAGGCGGCCACGGCCTGGCGGGCCAGCTCCCGGTCCCCGGCGGTCGGGGCCCGGACCTCGCCGGCCAGCCGGACCGCCTTGACCAGGTGGGAGGCGACGACCTCGGGCAGGGCGGGCTCGGTCCCCGGCGCCGAGGCCAGCCAGCCGGCCAGCCGCTCGTGGAGCTCGCAGCGGCCGGCCTTGGGCAGCATGCCGTAGGCCACGTCCAGGAACAGGGCGTGGTGGAAGGCGAAGCGCTCCTGGCCGCCGGCCAGGCGCTCGGGCAGCCGCTCGATCAGGCCCGTCCGGACCAGCCGCTCCAGGTCGGCGTCGAGCGAGGGATCGCCCGGCTGGGCCATGGCCGCCAGGGCGGCGTGCGAGAACCACTTGCCGACCACGGCCGCCCGGCACAGGACCCGCTTGGCCGACAGCGGCAGCCGGTCGAGGCGGGCCGCCACCAGCGCCTGGAGGGAGTCGGGGATGGGCAGCGACGGCCGCCCGGGCTCGGCCGGGCCGGCTTCGCGCAGGGCCAGGGCCAGCTCCCGGACGAACAGGGGGTTGCCCTTGCTGGCCTCGAACACCTGGCCGGCCAGCTCGGGCTCGGCGTCGGCGCCGAGCACGGTCCCGAGCAGCTCGGCCGCCGACGGTTCGGCCAGCGGGTCGAGGTCGATGCGCTGGGTGCCGGTGCGCAGCAGCCAGCCGGGCAGGCCCGGGAGCTCGGGCCGGCTGATCCCCAGGTAGGCGAGCTGGCCCCGGGACCGGCAGCCGTCGAGGACCAGGGTGGAGGCCACCTCGAGCAGGTCCGAGGTCGCCCAGTGGAGGTCTTCGAGCACCACCAGGACCCGTTCCTGGCTGGCCAGGCCGCACAGCACCCCGGCCAGGGCCGCGGCCAGCTCGCGGGCGCTGCCCGGGCCCGCCGGGGCCGCCGGGCCGCCGGCGGCCGGCTCCAGCCCGGCCAGCCGGCACAGGGCGTCGGCGGTGGCCGGGGCGGCCAGCGGGTCGGGCCAGGTCTCGGCGACCAGCCGGCCGATGGACGCGGTGAGGACCCCGGCCGGCTCGGTCGGGGCCACCCCGGCGGCCGCGGCCAGGACCTCGCGGACCGGCCAGAAGGGCAGGCTCTGCCAGTCGGGCTGGCAGCGGCCCCAGAGCACGTGGACCCGGTCGCCCAGCTCGGCCGTGGCCGCCCTGGCCAGGGCCGACTTGCCGACCCCGGCGTCACCTACCAGCAGCACCAGCCGGTTGTGGTGGGCGGCGTGGTCGAGGGCGCCGACCAGCCGGGGCAGGTCGGCCTCGCGGCCCACCATCGGCCCGGGGGCCGGCTCGGTGGGGGACAGCCCCAGCACCTCGGTGACCTCGACCGGCCGGCTCTGGCCGCGGACGGCCAGCGCCCGGGCCGGGCCGACCTCGACGCTGTCGCGGGCCGCGCGCAGGGTCCGGGCCGACAGGAGGATCTGGTCGGGCTCGGCCGCCTGCTGGACCCGGGCCGCGGTGTGGACCGGCGGGCCGGTGACCCGCAGGTCCCCCGGCCACGGCCCGGCCGCGACCTCGCCGGTGTCCAGCCCGATGCGCAGGTGCAGGGGGAGGTCGCCGAGGGCGGTCTCGGCCGTCTTGACGATGTCGCGCATGGCCAGGGCGGCCCGCACGGCCCGGGCGGCGTCGTCGTCGTGGGCGGTGGGGAAGCCGAACACGGCCAGGATGGCGTCGCCGACGTACTTCTCCAGGGTGCCGTCGAAGCGGCGGACCTCGGCGGCCAGGCGGCGGAAGGTCTCGTCGAGCAGGTCCCTGGCCGCCTCGGGGTCGAGCGAGGTGACCAGGCTGGTCGAGTCGACCAGGTCGGCGAAGAGCACGGTCACGACCCGCCGCTCGTCGACCCCGCCACCCAGCCGCTCCCCGCAGGCCGGGCAGAAGCGCGCCCCCGCCGGCGTCCCCGCCCCGCAGGCGGGGCAGGTGGCGGCGGCCGAAGCTGCTCCGTGTGACGTCACGGCCCTCACGTCAGTCGCGGCGCCCGCGCGCCGGTGCCTAGGAGTCGGTGGCCTCGTCGCGGCCCACGTCGCCGCTGCTGACGTCGTAGGCGTCGGAGCCGTCGGTGTCAGAGGACTCCGCGTCGGTGTCGGCCCTGTCCCAGCGAGGGGCGTCGGCCGCGCCGGCCTCCCCGGCCCGGTCCCAGCGAGGGGCGTCGGCCTGCAGATCGTCGGGCTGGGCGCCCTCGTCGGGCTCCATGGTGCTCATGGCACCCTCCTCGATGGGGGACTGCATCGCTGGATCGCTCAAGCAGTGTATACGGCGAGGCCCGGCAATTGGTGACTTGACGGGCATCTCGAACGTTTGCCACTACAATTTGTGGCCGAATTCCGCCGGGAGCCGGTACTCGTCGCCGACGATCGGCTCGCCGTCGGCGAACCGGCCGAGCCGGAACGGGCGGATGTCGACCGTGCGGGCCCGCCCCTCGGCGATCAGCTCGGCCATGCACGCGCCGACCGCCGGGGACTTCTTGAACCCGGTGCCGGAGAAGCCGCCGGCCACGTACAGCCCGGCCACCCCGGGGGCGGCGTCGAGCACGGCCCGGCTGTCGGCCGAGGTGTCGTAGACGCCCCGGTGGCCGCGGGCGAACGGGGCCCCGGCGAACGACGGCACCCGCCCGGCCAGGCGCCCAAGGGCCGGGGCGACCACCGCGTGGTCGTAGCCCTCGACCACCCGGTCGATCGCCTCGACGTCGACGTGGTGGCCGGCCTCGACCCCGAGCAGGGACAGCTCGCCCCCGTGGGGCCGGAAGTAGGTGCCGAGCACCCCGTCGATCACCACCGGATGGCGGCGGGCCGCCCCGGGGCGGCGGAAGAAGGCGATCTGGGAGCGCTCGGGGGTGATGCCGAGCTCGAACCCGGCCGTGCGGGCCAGCGGGTCGACCCAGGGCCCGCAGGCGAGCACGACCGCGTCGGCGCCGATGGGGCCGTCGTCGGTGTCGACCCCGACGACCCGGTCGCCGGCCACGGCCAGGCGGCGCACGGCCACCCCCTGGGCGATCCGCGCCCCCTGGTCGACGGCCCGGGAGGCGAAGGCGAAGGTGGTCGCCACCGGGTCGGCGTAGCCGGAGCCGGGCTCGACCGCGGCCCGCTCGACCCCGGTGAGGTCGAGCTCGGGATGCTCGCGGACCAGCTCCTCGGGGGCGACGGCCTCGGTGTCGACCCCGACCCGCCGCAGCATGGCCACGTTGCGGTCCAGCCGCTCGCCCTCGCCCGGGCCGACCAGGATGGCCGTCCCGGTGACGGTGAACCCGCACCAGCCGCCGACCCGGTCCCGCCAGTTCCGGAAGTAGCCCAGCCCGGCAACGGCCATGCGAGCCTCGGGCTCGTTGGTGTAGTGCATCCGCACCAGCGCCCCCGACCGGGCGGTCATGCCCGAGCAGACCGTGCCCCGCTCCAGCACCAGGGTGTCGACCCCCCGCTCGGCCAGGTGGAAGGCGATCGAGCAGCCCATCACCCCGCCGCCGACCACCACCACGCTCGCCCCGCGGGCCATGGCGTCGGTGTCGCCCATCAGCGGGCCTCGGGCACGGCCGCGGGCAGGTCGGGCTCCAGGTAGATGACCCGGGCGGTGGGCAGGGCCTTGCGGACCCGGTCCTGGGCGGCGTCGATGACCGCGGCCGCGTCGGCCGCCGACCGGGCCCCGTCGATCTCCAGCCCGCCCACCACCAGCAGATCGTCCGGGCCCAGGTGCATGGTCCGGAGCTGGACCAGCTTGGCCACCCCGTCGGTGGACAGGATGGCCTCGCGGATGGCGTCCTGCTCGGAGGGGGAGGCGGCCTCGCCGACGAGCAGGCTGTACATCTCGAACCCGAGCACCGCCGCCACCACCGCCAGCAGGGCCCCGATGGCCAGGGTGCCGAAGGCGTCCCACACCGAGTCGCCGGTGACCGCGGCCAGCCCGACCCCGGCCAGGGCGAACAGCAGGCCGGCCTCGGCGGCCGTGTCCTCCAGCAGCACCACCGCCAGCTCGGGCTTCTTGGTGGTGCGGATGAACGACCACCAGCTCTGGTCGCCGCGCAGCGGGCCGGCCTCGCGGACCGCGGTGCGCAGGGACAGGCCCTCCAGGGCCAGGGCCACGACCAGGATGGCGACCGCGATCCCGACCGACTCCAGCTCGTGGGGGTGGCGCAGCTTCTGGTAGCCCTCGTAGAGCGAGAACAGCGACCCCAGGGTGAACAGGACGACCGCGACCAGGAAGGCGGCGAAGTAGCGGGCCTGGCCGTGGCCGAAGGGGTGCTGGCGGTCCGGGGCCCGCTCGGCCACCCGGCCGCCGACGATCAGGGTCGCCTGGTTGCCGGAGTCGGCCACCGAGTGGAACGCCTCGGCCAGCATCGACGACGACCCGGTGAGCAGGAACCCGACGAGCTTGGCGACCGCGATGCCGAGGTTGGCCAGCAGGGCGGCGATGACCGCCCTGGTGCCGTGCCCGCTCCCGCCCTCGGCCATGGCCCCAGCCTACCCGGGACGCCCGCTAGCATGGCGCTGGCATGCGGATCAGGGTCGTCTCCGACATCCACGGGGCCGCCGCCGCCCTGGCGCGGGAGGCCGCCACCGCCGACGCCCTGCTGGTCTGCGGCGACCTGGTCAACCTGATCGACTACCGGTCGATGCAGGGGATCGCCGCCGAGATCTTCGGGCCCGAGGTCACCGCCGCCTTCGTCCGCCACCGGACCGCCGGGCGGTTCGAGGAGGCCGGCCGGGTGCTGCGGGGCGCCTCCGAGGGCCGCGAGGAGGAGATCCGCGAGCGGGTCCGGGCGGCCGTCCGGGACCAGTACGAGGCGGTGTTCGCCGCCTTCCCCGAGGGCACCTACCTGACCCACGGCAACGTCGACCGGCCCGAGCAGTTCCAGGACCTGCTCCGGCCCGGGGTCCGGCACCTGGACGGGGAGAGCGTCGAGGTCGACGGCCTGCGGGTCGGGTTCGTGGGCGGCGGGCTCCCGCGGGGGCCCCGGCCCCACTTCGCCGAGGTCAGCCACGAGGCGTTCGCGGGCAAGGTGGCCGCCCTGGGCCCGGTGGACGTGCTCTGCTCCCACATGCCCCCGGCCGTGGACGACCTCTGCTTCGACGTGGTCGCCGGCCGGCCCGAGCCGGGCAGCCCGGCCCTGCTCGCCTACGTGGAGGAGCACCAGCCCGACTACCTGTACTTCGGCCACGTCCACCAGCCGCGGCGTGACCGCCTGCGGGTCGGGCGGACCTGGCTGGTCAACGTCGGCTACTTCCGGGCCACCGGCCGGATGCTCGACCATCCCGCCTGACGGGTAGCATCCGGGCATGGCCGAGCACGCCGAAGGGTCCACCGAGGTCGACGCCACCCCCGCCGAGGTGCTGGCGGTGGTGGCCGACTTCGAGGCCTACCCCGAGTGGGTGGCCGGCATGGAGGAGGTCGAGGTCCTCGACCGCGACCGCCAGGGGCGGGGGACCCGGGTCGCCTTCCGGCTGCGCACCCCCCTCGGCGACCAGGCCTACACCCTGGCCTACCGCTACCAGCCGGACCACGCCGGCATGTCCTGGACCTACGTGGAGGGGACGCTGGACGACCTGGCCGGCGCCTACACCCTGGAGGCGGCCGGCGACGGCCCCACCCGGGTCACCTACCGGCTCGAGGTCGCCCTTGGCGTGCCCCTGCCCGGGCTGGTGAAGCGGCAGGCGGCCAAGCAGATCGTCCGCTCGGCCCTCAGCGACCTGAAGCGCCGGGTGGAGTCCATGTAGGCTGCCAGCACCGTGCGCATCCTCCTATTCACCGGCAAGGGCGGCGTGGGCAAGACCACCGTGGCCGCGGCCACCGCGGCCCGTGCCGCTTCCCGCGGTCACCGCACCCTGGTGATGTCCACCGACCCGGCCCACTCGCTGGCCGACTCCTTCGACGTCGAGCTCGGGGCCGCCCCCCGCCAGATCGCCGACCGGCTCTGGGCCGAGCAGATCGACAGCCAGGCCCGGCTGGA
>DASZON010000024.1:0-3307 GCA_035550755.1 Actinomycetota bacterium
AGGAGCTGGCCCGCACGGCCGGCCGCCCCCTGCGGATCGGCAGCTTCTCGGCCGCCTCCAACGTCACCGGGATCGTCTCCGACACCCGGGCCATCGCCGCCCTGCTGCACCGCCACGGCGCCCTGTCGTTCTGGGACTTCGCCGCCGCCGGGCCGTACGTCCGGATCGACATGGGCCCGGGAGCGGGCGACCCCCTCGGCTACAAGGACGCGGTGTTCCTGTCGCCGCACAAGTTCATCGGCGGGCCCGGGACCCCGGGGGTGCTGGTGGTCCGCCGGGAGCTGGTCGGCAACCGGGTCCCGACCGTGCCCGGCGGCGGCACCGTGGCCTATGTCAACCCGGCCGAGCACCGCTACCTCACCGACCCGGTGGCTCGGGAGGAGGGCGGCACCCCGGCGATCGTCGAGTCGATCCGGGCCGGGCTGGTCTTCCAGCTCAAGGAGGCGGTCGGGGCCGACACCATCCAGGCGCTGGAGCGGTCGTTCATCCGCCGCGCGGTCGAGTCCTGGGGGGCGAACCCCAACATCGAGCTGCTCGGCAACACCGAGGCCGAGCGCCTGTCGATCGTCTCCTTCGTGGTCCGCCGCGGCCCCCGCTACCTGCACCACAACTTCGTGGTGGCCCTGCTCAACGACCTGTTCGGCATCCAGGCGCGGGGCGGCTGCTCGTGCGCCGGCCCCTACGGGCACCGGCTGCTCGGCATCGACATCGACCGCTCGCACTCCTTCGAGCGGGAGATCACCCGCGGCTGCGAGGGGATCAAGCCGGGCTGGGTGCGGGTGAACTTCAACTACTTCATCTCCGAGGTGGTGTTCGACTACCTCCTTCAGGCGGTGCACCTGGTCGCCGACCAGGGCTGGAAGCTGCTCGGCGACTACCACTTCGAGGTGGCCACGGCCCTGTGGCGGCACCGGCGGGGGCCGGTCGAGCCGCCGCTGCGCCTGGACCGGCTGCGCTACGACGCCCAGGGGCGGCTGGTCGTCGGCGCCGTTCACCACGCCACCGCCACCGACGCCGACCTGGCCGGCTACCTGGACCAGGCCCGGCGGCTGCTGGCCGCCCGCACCCCCGACGGCGACGGGGACGGGTCGCTGCCCGGGCTGTCGGCCGACTTCGAGGCGCTGCGCTGGTTCGTGCTCCCGGCCGCCTGCCTGGCCGGTTCGGCCGGCTCGACCGGTCGGCCGAACCGGTAGCCCTGGGCGACCTGAGCGGGTGACGGACGTCACATCCCGGCGGTGCGGTACGGCACTGCCGCGGTGACCGGCCCGGCGGACCATGGGACGACACCAGCAATCAGTGGAAGGCAGTCACCATGCGACTCGTCCGGATCCTGCTCGTGGCCCTCGCCGTGGTCGCGGTCGGCCTCGCCGGCTGGGCCCTCGGCGCCCGCGACCCCTACACCACGCCCGCCGCCGGCGATCCCGCCCCGGCGACGACCGCCCCGGCGACGACCGCCCCGGCGGCCGAGGCGGCCGTCACCACCCCGGCCCCGGCGCCCGATGACCAGGCGGCGCGCGACCCCGCCCCGCCCGCCGCCGACCCCGCCGACACCACCCGGCCGGCCCCGCCGCGGCCGCGGATCATCGGGTTCGGCAGCGAGCCGGTCTACCCGCAGAAGGCCGGCGTCTGGCAGCTTCCCCCTGGTCCCGGCGAGGCCATCCTCATCACCGACGCCGAGCACGCCACCAAGGTCGAGTTCCTGCTCACCCCGGCTCGCGGCGACCCCGACGACCTGGTCGTCCGGCTCGGCACCGACACCAACGGGCGCGACGCCTACATGGCCCACTGGCGGTACCAGGACCGGCTCCTGTCGGCCAACCTGACCGTGCGGGCCACCGGCCCCGGTGGCGTCACCGAGACGGTCGTCGGCGTCCACCACCCCGACCCCGAGCAGCCCTGAACCAGCCCGAACGGCACCAGGGCCGCGGACAGGTGCCGCGGCCCTCGCCGTCACTGGCGCCCGAGGTACTGGTGGACGAGCTGGACGGCCACGGCCCCCTCGCCGACGGCCGAGGCGACCCGCTTGACCGAGCGGTGGCGCACGTCGCCGGCCGCGAACACCCCGGGGATGCTCGTCTCCAGCAGCAGCGGCGGCCGCCGGTGCGGCCAGCCGGCGGGCAGCCCCCCCGGGCCGAGCAGGTCGTGGCCGGTGAGGACGTAGCCGCGGTCGTCGCGAGCCACCCCGGCCAGCCACTCGGTGCGGGGCTCGCCGCCGATCATCACGAACAGGGCCGCCGCCGGGACCTCCTCGGTGGCGCCGTCGCCGGCGCGCCGCAGGACCAGGCCCTCCAGGCGGTGGCCGCCGAGACCGTCGGCGACCTGGGTCCGCAGCCGCACGGCCACGTTCGGGGCCTGGTCGATCTCCTGGACCAGGTACTCCGACATGCTCCGGCCCAGGTCGGGCCCGCGGACCAGCAGACTCACCGAGGCGGCGTAGCGGGCCAGGTGCAGGGCCGCCTGGCCGGCCGAGTTGCCGGCCCCGACCACGAACACGTCCTGGCCCTCCATGGCCCTGGCCTCGGCCCCGGCCGCGCCGTAGAACACCCCGGCCCCGACCAGGGCCTCCAGCCGCGGCACCCCGAGCCGCCGCCACGACACCCCCGAGGCCACCACCACCGCCTCGGCCGCGACCTCGGTGCCGTCCGACACCCGGACCAGCCGCCGGTCGCCGTCGGCCCGCAGCCCGGTGGCCCGCTGGGCCAGGACCAGGTTGGCCCCGAACAGCCACGCCTGCTCGAGCGCCCGGTTGGCCAGGTCGCCCCCGCCCACCCCCTGGGGGAAGCCAAGGTAGTTGCGGATCATGGCGCTGGTCCCGGCCTGGCCGCCGACCACCCGCGGCTCCAGGACCAGGGTGTCGAGGCCCTCGGAGGAGGCGTAGACGGCCGCGGCCAGCCCGGCCGGCCCGGCCCCGACGATCACCAGGTCATAGGAGCTGGCCGGGGGCCGGGTGCGGTAGCCGAGGGCCTCGGCCAGCTCGGCGTCGGAGGGGTCGACGAACACCTGGCCGTTGTGGAACACCACCACCGGCAGCTTGGCGCCGTCCTGGCCGGCCTCCTCGAGCAGCCGCCGCCCGGCGGCCGAGGCGGCCTGGTACCAGCCGTGGGGGATGCCCATGCGGGTCAGCATGTCCCGCAGCTCGTGGGAGCGGGTCCCCCAGCGCGGCCCGACGATCCGGATGCCCTCGAAGGCGGGCCCGCGGGTCGGCACCCAGTCGGCCAGCATCTGGCTGATCGGCAGGTACAGGAACCGGTCCACCGGCAGCCAGGGCTCGAACAGGTAGGTGTCGATCTGGCCGAGGGTCATGGCC
>DASZON010000025.1:0-3862 GCA_035550755.1 Actinomycetota bacterium
GCTGGCCGAGGCAAGGGCGGGCCGCGACGGCGGCTACCGGCTGGCCAGGCCGGCGGACGAGATCGCGCTGCTGGAGGTGGTGGAGGCGGCCGAGGGGGTCTTCCGGCTGGAGCGCTGCATCCTGCGTGGGGGCCCCTGCCACTGGGAGCAGGCCTGCGCCGTGCATGCCGCCTGGTCGGCGGCGGTCCAGGCCGTCCGGGAGTCGCTGGTCCGGACGACCCTGGCCGACCTGGTGGCGGCCGACGCCAAGCTGGTGGCGGACACAGGAATCCTTGAACAGGGGTTGCCTCCGGCTTAACGTGTGGTTAGCTACTCCACGTGGATCGCCCGACTCGTCGTAGCTGGATGCCGACTGTGGCCGGTGGGGCCGCCGCCGCCCTGGTCGCCGTGGCCATCTACCTGGGCAGCCGGGGGCTGCGGTACTTCGACGCGGCCCTTGTCGGCTACGCCACCGCCACGGTGTTCCTGGCCTTCGGGGTCGTCTACCGCTACGCCGTCTGGGTCTCCAGCCCCCCGGCCCGCCGCTACCTGCGCCGCGGCTGGCAGGCGTTCTTCTCGTTCGAGAACTTCCGCCGCCTGCCCACCGCCGTGCCCCGGTCGGTCCTCGGCTACCTGGGCTTCCAGACCTTCCTGCGGGCCCGCGGCCACGGCCGTTGGCTGGCCCACCAGCTGGTGTTCTGGGGGGTGCTGCTGGCCACCCTGATCACGTTCCCCCTGACCTTCGGCTGGCTGGCCTTCTTCTCCGACACCGCCACCGGCCCCGCCTACACCATCTACGTGCTCGGGTTCCGGACCCTCAGCTTCGACGCCCTGTCGTTCCTCGGCTGGGTGGTGTTCCACGGCCTGGACATCGCCGCCGTGCTGGTTCTGGCCGGCTGCGGCTGGTTCCTGTGGCGGCGCTTCCGCCACCGCGAGGCCACCACCGGCCAGCGCTTCGGCTACGACTTCTTCCCCCTGATCGGGCTGGTCGCGATCTCGGTCACCGGGCTGCTGCTGACCTTCTCGAGCTGGCTGCTGGACGGGCGCAGCTATGACTTCCTGGCCATCGCCCACATGGCCACCGTCGTGCTGACCCTGGTGTTCATCCCCTTCGGCAAGTTCTTCCACGTCATCCAGCGCCCGGCCAGCGTCGGGGTCGAGATCTACAAGCGGGCCGCCCTGGAGCGCGACGGAGTGTTCCCCTGCCGGCGCTGCGGGCAGCCGCTGGAGGCCAAGGCGTTCGTCGGCGACCTCAGGCAGACCATGGACGAGCTGGGACTTGCCTTCTCCGAATGGGCCGAGACCTGCCCGCGCTGCAAGCGGGTCCTGCGCGGCCAGGCCTACCTGGACACCGTCAAGCGGGGGTTCCGGTGAGCGAGGTCCGTTACCCGGTGGTGGCCCCCGGGGTCGGCGACTTCCGCGGCGTCGGCGCGACCGAGCCGGCCGCCCATTGGAAGGCCACCGCCGCCGGGGAGCGGCTGGTCCCGACCCATTGCTGCTTCTGCGGCGTCCAGTGCGGCATGTACCTGCGGGTCTCCGACGGCCGGGTGATCGGGGTCGAGCCCCGCAACCACGACATCAACAAGCTGCGCCTGTGCCCCAAGGGAGTGAGCGCCTACCAGCAGGTCCACCACCCCGACCGGCTCCTCAGCCCGCTCATGCGTGACACCAGGGACGGCCCGTTGCACCTGGTCTCCTGGGAGGCGGCCCTTGACCGGATCGTGGCCGAGATCCAGCGGATCCAGTCCGCCCACGGCCGCGACGCCTTCGGGGTGCTGGGCGGGGCCAGCATGACCACCGAGAAGACCTACCTGGTGGGCAAGTTCGCGCGGGTCGCGCTGCGCACCCGCCACATCGACTACAACGGACGGCTGTGCATGGTCTCGGCCGCCGCCGCCAACAAGCAGGCGTTCGGCATCGACCGGGCCGGCAACCCCTGGGCCGACCTGCTCGAGACCGAGGTCATCGTGGTCGCCGGGACCAACATCGCCGAGTGCTTCCCGGTGGCCATGCAGTACTTCTGGGGGGCTCGGGACCGGGGGGCCAAGCTGGTGGTGGTGGATCCGCGGGAGACGGCCATGGCCCGCACCGCCGACGAGCACGTGCGGCTGCGGCCCGGCACCGACGCCGCCTTCTACAACGGCATGCTGCACGTGATCGCCCGCGACGGCCTCACCGACGAGCGCTTCATCGCCGAGCACACCGTCGGGTGGGAGGCGGTGCGCGACACCGTGGCCGCCTACACCCCTGAGCGGGTGGGCGAGATCTGCGGGCTCGACCCGCGCCAGATCGAGCGGGTGGCCCACCTGTGGGGCCGGGCCCGCCGCTGCTGGGCCGCCCACGGCCGCGGCCTGGAGCAGCACCTCCAAGGGGTCGAGAACGTCCTGTCGTGCATCAACGTGTCCCTGGCGACGGGTCAGCTGGGCCGCCCCGGGGCCGGCTACGGCACCCTCACCGGCCAGGGCAACGGCCAGGGCGGCCGCGAGCACGGCCAGAAGTCGGACATGCTGCCGGGCGGCCGCGACCTCTCCAACCCCGAGCACCGCGCCTACATCGCCGGGGTCTGGGGCGTCGACGAGGCCGACCTGCCCCAGAAGGGCACCTCGATGCACGAGATGATCCGCCAGATGGCCGACGGCGAGATCCGCGGGCTGCTCGGCATGTGCAACAACCCGTTCGTGTCCCTGCCCAACCAGGCGGTCGTCCGGGCCGGCTACGACGCCCTCGAGTTCCATGTCCAGTCCGACTTCTTCCTGTCCGAGACGGCCGCCCGGGCCGACGTCGTCCTGCCCACCACCGTCTGGGCCGAGGACGAGGGCCTGATGACCAACGGCGAGGGCCGGGTCATCAAGCACAACAAGGCGGTCGAGCCGCCCACCGAGGTCCGCACCGACTGGGCGATCCTGTGCGAGCTGGCCCGGCGGCTCGGGGCTGGCGACAAGTTCCCCTTCCGCGCCCCGGCCGAGATCCTCGACGAGCTGCGGGTCGCGTCCAGGGGTGGGGTGGCCGACTACTACGGCATCACCTACGAGAAGGTCGAGCGCACCGGCGGGGTGTTCTGGCCCTGCCCGACCCTGGACCACCCGGGCACGCCGCGGCCGTTCGAGGGCGGCCGGTTCTACCACCCCGACGGCAAGGCCCGGTTCATCGCCGTCGAGTGGCGGCCCCCGGCCGAGCCGCCCGACGAGCAGTTCCCGCTGCGGCTGACCACTGGGCGGACGGTGGCCCACTTCCTGTCCGGCAACCAGACCCGGCGGCTGCCAGGCCTGGTCGAGCAGACGCCCCGGCCCTGGATCGAGGTCCACCCCTCGCTGGGGTTCGCCGACGGCGATCCGGTGCGGGTCGTCACCCGGCGGGGTGCCGTCACCTACCCGGCCCTGGTCACCGAGGCGATCCGGCCCGACACGGTGTTCGTGCCCTACCACTGGGCGGGGCCGGTCGCGGCCAACGTGCTCACCGTCGACGCCCTCGACCCGATCTCCAAGATGCCTGAGTTCAAGGTGTGTGCCTGCCGGGTCGAGCCCGGCCAGGTCGTCGACCCGGTGCCCGAGCCGCCGATGCCGCCGGGCGAGCGGCCCTACCGGCCCGAGACGGCGCCGCTGGCCGAGCCGGGCTCGCCGACCTCGCCGCAGGGAAGGGGGACCGCCGAGTCATGATGGGAACGACGTTGTTCATCGACCCCGGGCGGTGCATCGGCTGCCAGGCGTGCGTGGCCGCCTGCCGCGAGTGCGACTCCCACCGTGGCAAGTCGATGATCCACCTCGACTACATCGACGCCGGCCGCACGGCCGCGGCCATGCCGACGGTGTGCATGCACTGCGAGGACCCGGTGGCCCCCTGCGCCGAGGTCTGCCCGGCCGACGCCATCCTGGTCACCGCCGAC
>DASZON010000026.1:0-3778 GCA_035550755.1 Actinomycetota bacterium
TGGTCGAGGAGGTGCCCGGCCGGACCGCCGGCGAGTACCGGCGCGAGGTCGGGCGGGCCGTGCCCGCCGCCGCGGCCGACTTCGCGGGCGCGACCGAGCTGTTCGAGGTCGCCTGGTACGGCCGCTCCGACACCGGCGCCCAGGAGGCCGCGCACCTGCGGGACCTGTCCGACCGCGTGCTCCAGCGGGCCCGCGCATGAGCGGGCGGTCACGGCCATGCGGGCGGGCACGGCCATGCGGGCGCGCGGAGACGCGGCCCCCCGCCGGGCGGGCCCGGCCATGAGCGGGCGCGGGGGGACGCGGTCCCCCGTCGGGCGGGCCCTGCCCTGGGTGGCCGTGGTCCTCGGCCTCGCCCTGGTGGTGGCGGTCGGCGGCCAGCGCGGGGACGAGGGCAACCCCCTCGACCCGGCCTCCCCCGGCCCGCTCGGCACCAAGGGACTGGTCGAGGTCCTGCGCGGGCTCGGCGGCCGGGTGGTCGTCTCCGCCGACCAGCCCGGCTCCGCGACCGAGGTCGCGCTGCTGCTCAGCGACGACCTGACCCCGGACCGGCGCCAGGGACTGCTCGACTGGGTCCGCCGGGGCGGCACCCTGGTGGTGGCCGACCCCGGCTCCGGCGTGACCGAGGTCGAGCAGGTCGGCACCACCCGCATCGGCCTGCTCGACGCCGAGCTCGAACGGCGCTGCGCCGTGCCCGCTCTGGCCGACGTGGGCCGGGTGTCGGCGCCGGGCGGGGTCGTGTTCGGGATCCCCGAGGGCGCCGGCGGCGGGGCCTGCTTCCCGCGCAACGACGGCGCCTGGCTGCTGGTCCAGCCGGTCGGCGCCGGCACCGTGGTCCGGCTCGGCGGGGCCAGCGTGCTGGTCAACGAGAACCTGGGTGCGGCCGACAACGGCGTGCTGCTGGCCAGCCTGCTCGTGCCGGTCGAGGGCACCACCGTCCAGGTGCTCCAGCCGCCCCTGCCCGGCGGGGGCACCGCCGGGCTGGGCGACCTGATCGCGCCCCGGGTCCGGCTGGCGCTGTGGCAGCTGGTGGTGGCCTTCGTCCTGCTGGCCCTGTGGCGGGCGCGGCGGCTGGGCCGGCCGGTGGCCGAGCCGCAGCCGGTCCAGCTCCCCGGCGCCGAGCTGGTGGTGGCGGTCGGCAACCTCCTCCAGCGGGCCAAGGGCAGGGGGCAGGCCGCCGGGCTGCTCACCGACGACCTGCGCCGTTCGCTGGCCGGGCGGCTCGGCCTGCCCCCCTCGGCCCCGCCCGACCAGGTGGCCGACAGCGTCGCCGCCCGCACCGGCATCCCCCGCGAGCGGGTCCTGCGGACCCTCACCCACCCCGCACCCCGCGACGAGGCCGAGCTCGTCGCCCTCAGCCAAGCCGTCGACACCATCCGCCGGGAGGTCATCCGTGTCCCCTAGCTTGTCCCCGAGCATCGAGCCGTCCCCGCCGGGCGGCCGACCCGAGCGCCCAAGTAGGGTGTGCCGGTGAGCGACACCACACCGGTCCCGCCGGCGCCCCAGCACCCTGCCCCCCAGCCGCCCCCCACCGCTGGGCCGGCCGGGCCGCGGGATGCGGTGCTGCGGGTCCGGGAGGAGATCGCCAAGGCGGTGGTTGGCCAGGACGGGGCGGTGTCGGGGCTGGTGGCGGCACTGCTGGTCAGGGGACATGTGCTGCTCGAAGGGGTCCCCGGGGTGGCCAAGACGTTGCTGGTCAAGACCCTGGCCCGCACCCTCGACCTGGACTTCAAGCGGGTCCAGTTCACCCCCGACCTGATGCCGTCGGACGTGACCGGGCAGGTCATCTTCGAGCAGCGCGACGGGTCGTTCCGGTTCCGCCAGGGCCCGGTGTTCACCAACCTGCTGCTGGCCGACGAGATCAACCGCACCCCGCCCAAGACCCAGGCCTCGCTGCTGGAGGCGATGGAGGAACGCCAGGTGTCGGTCGAGGGCCAGGGGCACCCGCTGCCCGAGCCGTTCCTGGTCGTCGCCACCCAGAACCCGGTCGAGTACGAGGGCACCTATCCCCTGCCCGAGGCCCAGCTGGACCGGTTCCTGTTCAAGCTCCAGGTCGGCTACCCGACGTCCGAGCAGGAGCAGGCCGTGCTGGCCCGTCACGACGCCGGCATGGACCCTCACGACCTCAGCAGCCTCGGGGTGACGGCGGTGGCCGGCGGCCAGGACCTGGACGCCGCCCGCAAGGAGGTGGCCGCCGTCCCGGTCGACCCCCGGGTCCAGGCCTACATCGTGGCCATCGCCCGCGCGACCCGTGAGTCGCCGTCGCTGGAGCTGGGCGTCTCACCGCGGGGGGCGACCATGCTGCTGCACGCCTCCAAGGCGTGGGCCTGGCTGGCCGGCAAGCAGTACGTCACCCCCGACGAGGTGAAGGCCGTGGCCAAGCCGACCCTTCGCCACCGGGTCGAGCTGCGGCCCGAGGTCGAGCTCGAGGGCGTCACCGCCGACGGGGTCCTCGACGGCATCCTCGCCGCCGTCCCGGTCCCCCGTTGACCGGACCACGGGACGCCCGCAGGGCGGGGTGGGGGTTGGTGCCGGTGTTGACCTGGCGGCCGGTGGTGGGGGCGGCGGTCGGGTCGCTGGTGGTGCTGGTGTTGCCGGTGCCGCCGCCGGCGGGGTTGTGGGTGGTGAACGGGGCCCTGCTGGTGGCCGCCGTGGCCGACTGGGTGCTGGCGGTGCGGCCGGACGACCTGGAGGTCGAGCGGGACCTGCCGGGCATCGTCCCGCTCGGCACCGAGGCAGAGATCACCTGGCGGATCGCCCACCGGCCCGGGCGGCACCGGGGCCGCCAGGGCGCGGACCCGCCAGGCCAGCCCGGCCGCGACTCCGGGGCCCGGGACCCAGGTGCCCCCGACCCGGGGTCCCGTGACCGAGGCGCCCGCGACCCCGGGGCCCGCAACCCGCTTCCCGTCCTGCGCCGGGGGCTGCGGGTGCGGGTGGCGGACGAGCTGGCGCCGTCGCTCGGGGCGACGACCCGGCGGGTGCGGGTGGTGGTGCCGTTCGGGGGGAGGGTGATGGCGGCGACCCGGATCCGGCCGGGGCGGCGAGGGCGGTTCGCGCCGGCGGAGGTGGTGGTGCGGGTCGAGGGGCCGCTGGGGCTGGTGGCGCGGCAGGGGCGGCGGCGGGTGCCGGGGGTGCTGCGGGTGTACCCGCCGTTCGACTCGCGCGACGAGGCCGAGCTGCGGGTCGACAAGGCCCGGATCCTCGAGGTGGGGCTGCGGTCGGCGCAGGGTCGCGGGGGCGGGACCGAGTTCGACTCGCTGCGCGAGTACGGGGTCGACGACGAGTTCCGGCGGATCGACTGGGCGGCGACCGCCCGGTCCGGCAAGGCGATCGTGCGGACCTACCGGGCCGAGCGGAACCAGACGGTGCTGCTGCTGCTGGACAGCGGCCGGACCATGGCCGGCCGGGTCGCCGACGTGCCCCGCCTCGACCATGCGATCGACGCCGTGATGATGCTGACCTCGCTGGCGACCCGGCTCGGCGACCGGGCCGGCCTGGTCGCCTTCGACCGCGAGGTCCGGGCCGTGGTCGGGCCGGGGCACGCCCGGGACCAGCTGTCGCGGGTCACCGAGGCCATGTACCAGCTCCAGCCCCTGCTGGTGGAGAGCGACTACCGCGGCGCCTTCGCCGAGACCCTGACCCGGTTCCGGCGCCGGGCCATGCTGGTCGTCCTCACCGAGCTGGCCGAGCAGGCCGTGGCCGAGACGCTCCTGCCGGCCCTCCCCCTGATCGCCCGCGACCACCTGGTCGTGGTGGCCAGCGTGGCCGACCCCGAGGTGCG
>DASZON010000027.1:0-4036 GCA_035550755.1 Actinomycetota bacterium
CCGGGGCACCCCCCTGGGGTTCCCCGGACCCCTCCCGACCAACCGGGGCACCCCCCTGGGGTTCCCCGGACCCCTCCGGCGGCCGAGCGGACCGCCCCGGGCGTGCAGCGCATGTTCGACCGGGTCGCCCCCCGCTACGACCTGGCCAACACCGTCTTCTCCCTCGGCCAGGACAAGGGCTGGCGCGAGGCCGCGGCTCGGGCGACCCGCCTGGCCGCCGGCGAGGTCGCCGTGGACGTGGCCTGCGGCACCGGCGCCCTCACCCGCGAGCTCCAGGCCCTGACCCCGGCGGCGGTCGTGGTGGGCATGGACTTCTCCCACGGGATGCTGGCCCGGGCCCGGCCCACCGGGGAGGCCGGAAGCGCCGCCCCTCCAGGACCGAGCGTTCGCCTTGCCGCCGCCGACGCCCTCGCCCTGCCCCTGGCCGACGCCAGCGTGGAGGTGGTCACCATCGCCTTCGGGCTGCGCAACCTGCCCGAGCCGGGGCAGGGGCTGCTCGAGTTCCGCCGCGTGCTGCGGCCGGGCGGGCGGCTGGTGGTGTGCGAGTTCTCCCAGCCCGTGGTCCCGGTGTTCCGCGAGGTCTACCGCCGCTACCTGACCCGGCTCATGCCCGTGGCCGCCCGCCGCCTCACCTCCGACCCCGAGGCCTACCAGTACCTGGCCCGCTCCATCGGCGCCTGGCCCGACCAGCCCGGCCTGGCCCGCTGGATGCAGGAGGCCGGCTTCACCTCGGTGGCCTGGCGCGACCTCAGCGGCGGCATCGTCGCCCTGCACCGCGGGGTCGCCGGGGCGGTGGGCGGATGACCGTGGGGCGGCTGCAGGGGATCGAGACCGTGCTGCTGGACCTGGACGGCACGCTGTACGTGGGCAGCCGGGTCGTCGAGGGAGCTCCCGAGGCGGTGCGGTGGCTGCGCGACCAGGGGCTGGCGGTGCGGTTCTGCACCAACACCGACTCGGTCACGCCGTCCGAGCTGGCCGGGCGGCTGGCTCGACGCGGCTTCCCGGTGGACGAGGACGAGCTGGTCACCCCGGTCGCGGTCGCCGCCAGGGTGCTCGGCTCGGACCCGGCGGCGCGGGTGCTGGCAGTGGCCGCCGCCGGGGTGCGCGAGCTGCTCGCCGACCGGCTGGCCGGGACCGGGGAGCGGGTCACCCACGTGCTGGTGGCCGACCCGAGCTACGGGGCCACCTACGACGACCTGGACGCGGCCTTCGGTGCTGTCCGGGACGGCGCGGAGCTGCTGGCGACCCAGGTCAACCGGGTCGCGGTCCGTGACGACGGGGAGCACCTGGACACCGGGGGATGGGTGCGGCTGCTCGAGTACGCCACCGGGGTGACGGCCCGGGTGCTGGGCAAGCCGTCGCCGGAGTTCTTCACCGCGCCCCTGGAGGCGATCGGCCACCCAGCGGGCACGGCGCTGGTCGTGGGGGACGACCTGGAGGCCGACATCGGGGGCGGGTCGGCCGTCGGGGCGGCCACGGTGCTGGTCCGCACCGGCAAGGGCGACCCCCGGCCTGGCGCCGGCGTCGAGCCCGACGCGGTCATCGACAGCGTCGCCGGCCTGCCGGACCTGCTCCGGCGCTGAGCGCCGCGCGACCGGAAAAAATGGTTCCAGGACCGTTGCCGTGACAGACTGCCGCACCTACACTCCAGTCGACGCACTTGTGCGTCGATTCACAAACGGACGTGCCGCTGGGAGGCGAGGTTGCGCGACGCCTACGACGCGCTGGTGATCGGCGGAGGTCCCGGCGGTTCCGCCACCGCGTTCCATCTGGCCAGGGGCGGCGCCCGGGTGCTGTTGTGCGAGAAGCAGCGCTACCCCCGTGACAAGGTCTGCGGTGACGGGCTGACCCCGCGCGCGGTGCGGGCGCTCGACGCCATGGGGCTGCGCGAGGCGTACCGGACCTGGTCGCGCAGCGCCGGGCTCAAGGTGCACGGCGGCGGCCACGTGGTCGAGCTGCCCTGGCCCGAGCTGGAGGACTTCCCGTCCTTCGGCCTGGCCCGCCCCCGGGCCGACCTGGACGAGCTGCTGGCCCGGACCGCGGTCAAGGCCGGGGCCGAGCTGACCGAGGCCACCGACGTGGTCGAGCCGCTGGTGGAGGACGGCCTGGTCCGGGGGGCGGTGATCCGTCCCGAGGGCGAGGACCCGGTCGACGTCCGGGCCGAGGTGGTGGTGGCCGCCGACGGCGCCTCCAGCCGCTTCGCCCAGAGCCTCGGCCTGGTCCGGGACGACCACCGGCCCATCGGGGTGGCCATCCGCCAGTACTACCGTTCCGAGCGCGACACCGACCCCTGGATCGACTCCTACCTGGAGCTGTGGAAGGGCGACCACCTGCTGCCCGGCTACGGCTGGGTGTTCCCGCTGGCCGACGGGACCGTCAACGTCGGCTGCGGGCTGCTCAACACCTCCGAGGGCTTCCGCAACACCAACTACCGGGACCTGCTCAAGGGCTGGCTGCCCACGGTGGCCGGCGAGTGGGGCTTCGACCCGGGCGACCCGGTGGCCAAGCCCCGCTCGGCCCCGCTGCCCATGGGGGCCAGCCGCCACCCGCCCGTCCACCGCGGCGTCATGTTCGTCGGCGACGCCGCCGGGCTGGTCAACCCGTTCAACGGCGAGGGCATCGACTACGCCATGGAGTCCGGCCAGCTGGCCGCCGAGGCCGGCCTGGTCGTCCTGGAGAGCGGCGACCGCACCCGGCTGTCGGCCTACCGGGCGGCGGTGGAGCGCCGCTTCGGCTCCTACTTCACCCTCGGCCGGACCTTCGTCCGGGCGATCGGGGACCCGCGGGTGATGAAGGCCTGCACCCGCTACGGCCTGCCCCGCCCGACCCTGATGAAGCTGGTGCTCAAGGTGATGGCCAACCTCTACGAGCCGGCCAGGGGCGACACCACCGACCGCATCGTGCGGGCCATGGTCCGCCTGGCCCCTTCGAGGTGAGGACGTGACCGCCCAAGTTTGCGTGGTCTCCCGAGGCGGCCATAGGCTGGCCCCGCCGCCGTCGGCCCCACGCTCGAGGTGTGTTGGAGGCTGCCCGTGAACCTCGGTGCCTTCGCTCCGATCCTGGTCATGCTCGTGCTGGCCGCAGCGTTCGCGGTCCTCTCGATCGTGGTGTCGGCGTTCCTCGCCCCGCACCGGCCGACCCGGGCCAAGTACTCGGCCTACGAGTCCGGGGTCGAGCCCGGCCGGCTGCCCAAGGGGGAGCGCTACCCGGTCAAGTTCTACCTGACCGCCATGCTGTTCGTGGTCTTCGACGTCGAGGTGATCTTCCTCTACCCGTGGGCGGTCGTCTTCCGCCAGCTCGGCGTCTTCGGACTGGTCCAGATGGGCATCTTCGTCGGGCTGATCCTGATCGCCTACATCTACGACTGGAAGCGCGGCGGATTGGAGTGGGACTGACCATGCAGACCGGGAGCGGGCTGGAGAAGCTGCCAGGCGGCATCCTCGTCACGACCGTGGAGAAGCTGGCCAACTGGGCCCGCAAGGGCTCGCTGTGGCCGGCCACCTTCGGGCTGGCCTGCTGCGCCATCGAGATGATGGCCGCCGGGGCCGGCCGCTACGACCTGGCCCGGTTCGGCATGGAGGTGTTCCGGGCCTCGCCCCGCCAGGCCGACCTCATGATCGTGTCCGGCCGGGTGTCGCAGAAGATGGCCCCGGTGCTGCGGACCATCTACGACCAGATGCCCGAGCCCAAGTGGGTCATCTCGATGGGCGTGTGCGCCACCTCGGGCGGGATGTTCAACAACTACGCGATCATCCAGGGCGTCGACCAGATCGTGCCCGTGGACATGTACGTGCCCGGCTGCCCGCCCCGCCCGGAGATGCTGATCGACGGCATCCTCAAGCTGCACGAGAAGATCATGAAGGGCGAGCCCCGTTCCAAGCTGGTCCTGGAAGAGGCGAGCCCGTGACCGACCAGACGACCACCGAGACCACCGAGGAGACGGGCTTCCAGCCGCCCGACGCCATCCAGCCGGTCCTGACCGGGCTACGGGAGCGGTTCGAGGACGCCATCGTCGAGGTCAGCGGGCACCGCGGCG
>DASZON010000028.1:0-4080 GCA_035550755.1 Actinomycetota bacterium
GTTCCCGCGCCTGTCAGACGAACAACGAACGGATGCGGTTGAAGAAGACCCGGAGCAGCTCGAACAGGTCGCTCCAGACCAGGCGGACCGGCTCGGACACCAGCGAGATCACCAGCATGGCAGCCAGGGCGGCGACCACCAGGAAGATCAGGTCGGTGCGGCGCACCCCCTGGCGGTAGAGGCGGTTCACGCCCTTGGCGTCCACCAGTTTGGGGCCGACCTTGAGCCGGGTCAGGAACGTCGAGGCCATCCCGGGACGGCCCTTGTCGAGGAACTCGACCATGCTGGCGTGGCTGCCGACGGCCACGATCAGGTCGCAGTCGGCCTCATAGGCGAGCAGCATGGCCATGTCCTCGCTGGTCCCGGCCCCGGGCAGGACCAGCGGGGCCAGGCCGAGGGACTCGACCCGCTCCTTGCCGGGGGCGCGGCCGTCGGGGTAGGCGTGGACGACGATCTCGGCCCCCGAGGTCAGGGCCTCGTTGGTGACCGAGTCCATGTCCCCCAGGATGATGTCCGGCCTGAGGCCGACCTCGAGCAGGGCGTCGGCGCCGCCGTCGACCCCGATGAGGGCGGGGCGGAACTCCTGGATGTAGCCGCGCAGGGTGGACAGGTCCTTCTTGTAGTCGTGGCCCCGGACCACCACCAGCACGTGCCGGTCCCGCAGCCGGGTCCTGAGGGTCGGGATCTCGAGCCCCTCCAGCAGCAGATCGCGGTCGCGGCGGACGTAGGACAGGGTGTTGAGAGTGAAGTCCTCGAGGGCGGCGGCCAGGTTGTCCTTGGCCGCGTCCATGCGCTTGCGGACGTCCTCGGGGTGGAGCCACTCGCCGCTGGCCACCTCGGTCCCGTCGAGCCGGACCACGCCGTCGGGGTCGACCTCGACCACGGCGCCCTCGGCGAGGTGGAACACGGCCTGGCCGACGGCGTCGAGCAGCGGGATGCCGGCCTCGACGAGGACCGCCGGACCGGCGTTGGGGTAGCGGCCGGTGATGCTCTGGGCGGCGTTGACCACCACCACCGGCGCCTTCTCGACCAGGGTCTCGGCGGCCACCCGGTCGATGTCCTGGTGGTCGATGACGGCCACGTCGCCCGGCCGGACCCGCTTGACCAGGTTCTTGGTGCGCTTGTCGAGGCGGACCGGTCCGGCCAGGCCGGCCGGCTCGGCGGCCGGCGGCTGCCCGCGCCCAGGACGCAGCGGCCCGAGCCTCATGGCAGGTCCCCGGCCGGGGCGGCGGCCCGCGCGGCCGGGGGGGCCGGCTCCGCGGCGCCGGTCCCGGGCCGGCCGGGGCCCGGTGCCCGCCCGTTCCTGGCCGCCGAGGCGGCGGCGAGCAACTCCTCGGCGTGGGCCTGGGCGTGGCCGGAGCCCTCCATGCCGGACAGCATCCGCGACAGCTCCCCGACCCGGCCGGCGCTGTCCAGCAGGCGGACGTCGGTGCTGGTGGTGCCGTCGGCCGAGCGCTTCTCGACGGTGAAGTGGCGGTCGGCGTGGGCGGCGATCTGGGGCAGGTGGGTGACGACCAGGACCTGGTGGCGGCGGGCCAGCTCGGCCAGGCGGTGGCCGACGGCGGCGGCGGTGCGGCCGCCGACCCCGGCGTCGACCTCGTCGAAGACCAGGGTCGGGGTGCGGTCGACCGCGGCCAGCACCACCCGCAGGGCGAGCATGACCCGGGACAGCTCGCCGCCCGAGGCGGCCCGGCCCAGGGGCCGCAGGGGCGCGCCGGGGTGGGCGGCCAGCCGGAACTCGACCCGGTCCAGCCCGTCCTCGGTCGCGGCCAGGCGGTGGCCGTCGACCTCGAGGCCGTCCTCGTCGGGGTCCTGCTCGACCGCGACCTCGACCTGGGCGGCCGGCATGGCCAGGTCGGCCAGCTCGAGCCGGACGGCCTCGCCGAGGCGGGCGGCGGCCGCCCGCCGGGCGGCGGTCAGCTCGGTCCCGGTCGCGGCCAGGCTGCGGCGGAGCTCGGCCGCCTCCGCCTCCAGCGCCTCGGAGCGCAGGCTGCCGCTCTCCAGCTCGGCGAGGCGCCCGGCGGCCTGGCCGGCGAAGGCGAGGATGGCCGCCTCGTCGTCCCCGTACTTGCGTTCCAGGTCGCGGAGCAGGGCCATCCGCTGGTTGATCTCCTCCAGGCGGGCCGGGTCGACCAGCACCGCCTCGGCGTAGGCGCGCAGGCCGGAGGCGAGGTCGGCGACCTCGGCGGCCAGGGCCTGGGCGCGCTCGGCGAGCTCGCCGAGGGCGCGGTCGTGGCCGCCGGGCCCCTGGACGGCCCGGGCGGCGGCGCCGAGGGCGGTGGCCACGCCGGCGTCGTCGTCGCCCTCCAGGAGCTGGTGGGCGAGGGCGGCGGCCTGCTGCAGGGACTCGGCGTGCTCCAGGCGCTCGGCCTCGGCGGCCAGCTCGGCCGACTCCCCCACCCGGACCTGGGCGGCGTCGAGCTCCTCCAGCTGGTGACGGAGCAGGTCGATCTCGCGCTCACGCTCACGGGCCCTGGTGGTCAGGTCGTCGAGCTCGCGGGTGACGGCGCGCAGGCGCCGCCAGCCGGAGCCGAAGGCGGCCCGGCGGTCGAGGGCGGCGTCGCCCGCGTAGCGGTCGAGCAGGTCGCGCTGGACCCCGGGGCGGAGCAGGTCCTGGAACTCGTGCTGGCCGTGGACCTCGACCAGGGGGCGGACGATCTCGGCGACCGCGGCCACGGTGGCCATGCGGCCCTGGAGCTGGGCGCGGCTGCGGCCCTCGGCCAGGACCTGGCGGGCGACCACGACCTCGCCGTCCTCGTCCTCAACCCCAGCGGTGGCCAGGGCAGCGGCGACCTCGGCGTCGCCGCCGGTGTGGAGGCGGCCTTCGACCAGCGCCGCCGGCCGGCCGGACCGGACCGCGCCAGGGTCGGCCCGCCCCCCGAGCAGCAGGGCGAGGGCGTCGACGACCATGGTCTTGCCGGCGCCGGTCTCGCCGGTGAGCACGTTGAGGCCGGCCGACACCTCGAGGCGGGCATCGTCGATAACCCCGAGGTCACGGATGCGAAGCTCGGCTAACATCACCTGCGATTCTAGCCCGCCTGGGCCACCGCCAACCCGGCGCCGTCCACAGGGCCGCGCCGCTCAGGCGGTGGCGTCGGTCGCGGCCGGGTCGGCCAGGCGGAACTTGGAGTGGACCAGGCGGTAGAAGTCGGCCCGTCCGATCCGCACCAGCAGGGCGTCGTAGCGGCTGCGGCGGACCTCCACGACCGCGCCCGGCGGCAGCTCGCGGGCGGGCCGGCCGTCGACGCTCTCGATCACCGGGTTGTCGGGCAGGACCTCCATGTGGACCGCCTCGTCCGGGTGCAGGACCAGGGAGCGGTTGAACACCATGTGGGGGGCGATCGGGGTCAGCAGCAGGGCGTCCAGGCGCGGGGAGACAATCGGCCCGCCGGCCGAGAAGCTGTAGGCGGTCGAGCCGGTGGGCGAGGCCACCATGACCCCGTCGGCGGCGTAGCGGGCGAACGGGCCGCCGCCGTCGCCGAGGCTGACCGCGACCGCGGCCAGCCGCTCCCGGGCCGCCTTCTCGAGCACGACGTCGTTGACGGCCAGGTCCTCGGCGATCTGCCGGCCGTCGACCAGGACACGGGCTTCCAGGGTGGTGCGGCGCTCGACCCGGTAGCGGCCGGCCCAGACCGCGTCCAGGGCGGCGCCGAGGTCGTGGGGCTCGACCTCGGCCAGGAACCCGAGCCGGCCGGCGTTGACCCCCAGCGCCGGGACCTGCTCGGTCAGGACCATCCCGAGGGCCCGCAGCAGGGTGCCGTCCCCGCCCACGGCGACCACCAGGTTGAGCCCGGGGGCGAAGTCCTCGGGCTCGACGCAGGGCACGTCCTCGCCGATGCACCCCCGCTCCGAGACCAGGGTCCGCAGCTCGATGCCGTGCTCGCCGGCCCATTCGGCCAGCAGCTTGCCGAGCTCGACGGCGGGTGGCCGCCCGGGGTGGACGACCACCCCGACCTTCTGGATCCCGCTCACGAGGCCGCTCCGGGGAGGGTGGCGCCTTCCTCCAGGGCGGCCTGGAGGACGGCCTCGTCCAGGGGGGCGGCGCCGGCGTGGAGGTGGAGGAACAGCTCCAGGTTGCCG
>DASZON010000029.1:0-13534 GCA_035550755.1 Actinomycetota bacterium
GTGGGCCCGGGCCGGCGGGTAGACGTCCTGGAGGTGCTGGCCCTCGTCCTCCTCCACCCCGGTGCCCGAGAACCCGCTGACCTGGGGGTGCTCGGCCAGGCAGCGGGCCAGCGGGGTGGTGCCGCTGCGGTGCAGCCCGCCCACGAACACCAGCCGATGGTCGCTCATCCGGTGGTCCCCCCTTGATCCACCGGGGGACCATCCCGACGGCTGCCCCCAGGACCCCCCCGGTCCAGGCGGCCGGCGAGGACGCCGAGGAGGGCGGCCCCGACGCTGTCCGGCCGCCCGGTCACCGCCGACACCTCGGCCTCGGCGGCCCGGCACAGCCGCTCCACCAGGTACAGGTCGCACAGCAGGTCGGCCACCCCGGGCTCCTGGCCGAGGGCGGCCAGCTGCGGGGCGGCCCGGTCGCGGGCCATGGCGGCGGCCGCGGCCGGGGGCCGGCGGAGGCCCTGGAGGGCCGTCTGGAAGCCGAAGTGGAGCAGGTCGAACCCGAGCGGCACCCCGTCGGCGCTGCGCTCCCAGTCCCAGACGAGCAGCGGCCCGGCGGTGGCGCGCAGGTTCCACGGCCCCCAGTCGCCGTGCCAGGTCCCAAAGGCCAGCCGGGTCCCGGCTCGGCCCTCCAGGCCATCCAGGGTGGCGTCCAGGGTGGCCGCCGGGTCGGTGGCCAGGGCCCGGCGGACCGGGACCAGCCGCTCCCCCAGCCCGGCCCACCAGCCGCTCTCGCCAAGGGCGGCCGTCGTGACCCCGCCGAGGGCGGCGATCTCGCGGGAGACGGCCACCGGGGGCAGGGCGTAGCGGCGGCCGCGGCGCAGCAGCCGGTGCGCCAGGGCCGAGCTGATGGTGATGTCCAGCTCCCGCCAGCGGCCCTGGTGCAGGAGGCGGGGGGCGGTGAAGCTGCGGGGCCCGGCGGCGGCCAGGCGGCGCAGGGCGTCGGCCTCGGCCCGGACCAGCCGCCGGGTGAGGTCGTTCCAGCCGACCTTCATGTAGCCGACGGCCCGGCCGTCGCGGCCGATGAGCTGGACCACCGGCTTGCGGTTGGGCCGGACCGGGCCGAGGACGATCGCGGCCGCCAGGTCGTCGCGGCCGAGGGCGGCCGGGACGTGGTCGCCGAGCAGGGTCCCGGCGGCCGGGCCGGCGGCCGCCACCACCTGCCCGCGGCGGCCCAGCCCCCACTGGACGGCCCCGCAGGCCAGGCCCAGGCCGACGGCCGCCTTGGCCAGGCGGGCCCGCTGGGTCATGCCGTCGCTGTACTGGCGCACGGCCTCGGCGGCGGCCCGCCGCGAGGCCAGCGGCACCAGCACCCGGGGGCGGCGCAGGTCGGGCAGGACGGCCCAGCGCTGGGCCGGGACCCCGGCCGGGGGCCGCTCCCCCACCACCAGCTCGACCTCGGGGGTCGGCCCCCACAGCACCTCGGCCAGCCAGGCCAGCTCCTCGGGGCGGGTGCCGGGGGGGGCGGTGCCGGCGCTCACGGGCAGCCCGTCCCGGCGCAGGTCCGGGCGGCGGCCAGGTCGGCCGCGACCGAGGCCGGCGGGTCGTTGGCCGGGTCGTCGTCGGCGAGCAGGTTCCGGTCCATGCCCGGGTCGCTGGTCAGGTCGTAGAACTCCCGGAAGGTGCCGCCACCCGGCTGGTCGTAGTCCTCGATGTACTGCCAGGTCGGGGTGCGCAGGGCCGCCCAGTCGCGGATCCCGGGGGCGTTGGCCTGGTCGCGCCAGTACTCGAGCAGCAGGCGGTCGCGGCGGCGGCCGTCGAGCAGGGAGCGGCCGTCGACCACCTCGCCGTCCCGGGGCCGGACCCCGGCCGCCTCCAGGACCGTCGGCTTGATGTCGATGGTGGCGACCAGCCGGTCGTCGGTGGTCCCGGCGGGCAGCCGCCCCGGCCAGCGGACCACGAACGGGACCTTGACGGACTCGGTGTAGGGCACGAACTTGCCCACGTGGCGGTGCTCCCCCCAGGAATAGCCGTTGTCGGACAGGAAGAAGACGAGGGTGCTGTCCAGCTCGCCGGCCGCCTGGAGGCGGCCAAGGACCCGGTCGACCAGGTCGTCCACCGACAGCAGGGTGCGGAGCTGGCCGGTGCGGACCTTGGCCGCCTCGGCCAGGCGCCCGTCGGTCCGGTCGGCCAGGTAGCGGGGCTTGCCGGCCACCGGCGCGGTGGCCGACGGCCCGACCGGGTCAAGGGCCGGGAAGCTGGCCGTGGCGTACTTCGGCTCCGGGACCCGGGGGTCGTGGGGGGCGAAGGTGGCCAGGTACAGGAACCAGGGCCGGGCGTCGTCGGCCGCGCGCTCGTCCAGGAAGGCCAGGGCCCGGTCGCCGATGAAGGTGGTCGAGTAGGTCGGCACCCGCCTGGTCGCGCCGTCCACGGCCCAGGTCTGGTCGTAGTAGCCGCCGTTGGCCAGGGCGTAGCGGTCGAAGCCGGGCGGGGGCCGCTCCAGCGGCCAGCGGTTGAGGAACTTGCCGGCCATGGCGGTGGCGTAGCCGGCGTCCCTGAGCTCGCTGGCCAGGGTGGTGCCCTGGTCGAGGTGGTCGGCCAGCTGCTGGCGGAGCACCCCGTGGTTGTGGACGTAGCGGCCGCTGAAGATCGACGCCCGCGACGGGCAGCAGCTGGGGGTGGTGGCGAAGCCGTTGGTGTAGGTGACCCCGGCGTCGGCGATCCAGCGTCTGGTCTTGGGCATGGCCTCGAGGGTCTCGGCCCGGGCGTCGTCGGTCACGATCACCAGCACGTTGGGCCGGGCCCGCTGGGCGGCCTGGCCCCCGGGCCCGCCGGCGCTCCGGGCGGCGGCGACCGCCACCACCCCGAGGGCGGCCACGGCCACCACCACCGCCCCGGCCAGCTGCCGGCCGCGCATCTAGGCTCCCGCCCCGACCGGCCGCGAGCGCCGTCCGGGCCGGGCCAGGACGCCGCGCAGGGCCGCCCAGTCCAGGTGGTCCCGGAACCGCCACAGCAGGACGGCGTAGAGCCCGGAGGCGGCCACGGCGTACACGGCCAGCCCGGTCACGGTGGGGCCGAGCAGGACCCGCAGGCCCACCCCGAGCACCCCGAAGCAGCACGCCGACAGCCCGGCGGCCACCGCGACCCCGGGCCCGAACGGGTGCAGCCCCATCGACCACCACACCTGGACGAGGGGCAGCAGGTTGTTGAGCAGGGTGCCGGCGGCCGAGGCCGCGGCCGCCCCGGCCAGCCCGTAGCGCGGGATCAGGACCACGTTGAGGGCGAGGTTGACGCCGAGGGCGACCACGGTGTTGACCAGGTTCCAGGTGCTGCCCCCGCCCATCAGCAGGACCACGTCGACCGGCCCGACCGCGGTGGCGACCAGCATGGTCGCGGCCAGCACGACCAGCACCACCTCGCCGCCGGCGAAGTCGCGGCCGAAGACCGCCAGCAGGGCCGGCCCGAAGGTGAGCAGGACCAGGTAGATGGGCCAGTTGATGGCCACCAGCCAGGCGGTGGTGCTCTGGTAGACGACCGCAGCCCGGCTGGTGCTGCGCCGGGCCAGGAGCTCGCTGAGCTTGGGGGCGAGCACCTGGCGGATGGCCACCGCGGCCATGGCGGCCACGGTCAGGTAGCGGGAGCTGGCCGCGTAGATGCCGGCGTCGGCGGTCCCGCGCAGCGCCCCCACCAGCAGCGTGTTCAGCCACAGGCTGGTCGTCTGGAACATGGCGGCCAGCCCCCGGGGGCCGGTGAAGCGCCAGAACTCTCCCACCAGCCGCCCGGTGGACCGGGCCGGCTGGAGGTCGGGGCCGCCGTCGCGGGGCCGCTCGGCCCGGCGCAGCAGCAGGGCCATCCAGGCCAGCCCGGCGGCCAGGGCCGGCAGGTACGGGCCGAGGTAGGCGAGGGCGATGACCGTGCTGCCCGCCCCGGCGGCGATGGCCACCAGGACCAGCAGCGGCTGCAGGGCCGGGCGGGCGATCTTGTCCACCAGCACGGTGGGGCGCATGGTGGCGAACCCGCGGGTGGCGGCGAAGACGGCCAGCGACAGCGCCGAGGCGGGCACGAACAGGGCGAACGTGCGGATGAAGTCGGTGAGCTGGGCGTTGTCGTCGTGGCGGGAGAAGAGGTCGGCCAGCTGGGGCGCGAACCGCCAGGCCAGCACCCCGGTGAGCGCCCCGGCGACGGCCACCGGCCAGAGCCCGGCGTGCAGGCCCCGGCGCAGGTCGCGGACCCGGCCGAGGGCGCGGTAGCGCGGCACCATCCGCGACAGCCCGACGTCGGCCCCGAGGGCGGCGGCGCTGGACAGGATCAGGAACAGGGCCACGGCCTCGTAGAAGGCGCCCGTCCCCTGGGCTCGCAGGCCCCTGGCCACCACCACCAGCAGCAGGAAGTTGCACACCCCGGTGACCACCGCGCCGGCCAGGTTGAGGGCCCCGCCCCTGGCCAGGGTGGTCAGGTCGCGCTGGCTGTCGCCGTCGGCGGTGGTCGGCGCGGCAGCGGTCCTCTCCATCGCGGGGCTAGCCGCTCCAGCCGAAGTCGTCGCCGAGCAGCTCGTACAGGCGGCGGTTGGGCTCGCGGAAGTGCTCGACCAGCCGCCCGCGGACGCCGTCGCCCATCTTGCGGTAGTCGTAGCCGTTGTGGCGCTCGTAGCCGTCGGGGGTGAACGCCGGCAGCTCGAGGAACTCCAGCACCCGGGCAAAGGTCCGCTCGGGCTCGGCGAAGAAGCGCTCGCTGGACAGCACCAGCAGCTGGCGGTCGTCGAAGCGGGCCAGCCACCGCTCCAGCTGCTCGGCGTAGTAGCCCCTGGCCAGGTACGAGTGATGCTGGTGCTCGAAGCTGTGGTAGAGCGGCTCGGCCAGCATCCGCTCCTCCTCGCCGGCCAGGCGGGCCGGCTCGGCCTCGATGGCCTCCTCGAACGGCAGGGCCTCGAAGCCGCGGGCGGCTTCGTGCTGGTAGTGGGAGTAGGCGCGGCCGACGGGGTCGCGGAGCAGGGCGATCAGCTTGACCCGGGGCAGGTGCTCGGCCACCCTGCCGGGGACCAGCGGGTGGAACAGGTAGTAGGGGCTGGCCTCGCCGGTGCGCAGCTCGACCCCGCGGCGGCGGGCCACGTACCAGGCATAGGCCTTGGTCGGGAACCGCGAGGCGTACCAGGAGAGCCCGCGCCCGTAGGCGGTGTCGAAGAAGTGGACGCCCTTGGTCCGCAGCGTGGTCCGGACCCCCGGGTGCTGGACCAGGTAGCGGTGCAGGGAGGTGGTGCCGGCGCGCTGGGCGCCGATGATCAGGTAGTCGGGCAGCAGCCGAAGCCCGGCCGTGGGGCGCGCGTAGGCCTGCGCGCTCCAGCGGGCCGCTCTCCTGGCCAGCTTGGTGGCCCCGTTGGCGGTGCTCATGTGGTCGCTAGCGTCTCCTGGTCTCTGGTTCGGGATCGGCGCTCGGCGGCGGCGGCTTGAGCCGCCTCCCGGTCCCGCCAGGCCACCGCGGCCACCACCATCATCAGGTGCAGCTGGGTGGGCATCATGTCGTAGTAGGCGAACTCGAGCACCCCGATCAGCAGCATCACGTGGCACCACAGGGGTGGCCCGGTGGCGGCCTTCCGCGAGATCCACAGGACCCATCCCCACCAGCCGAGGAAGAACACCAGGCCGGGGATCCCGTGGGAGAAGATGACCAGGTAGACCTGGCCGTGGGTGCCGATGTCGGGGGCGTTGGGGGTGTCGGCCGACTCCCGGGGCCCGCCGTAGCCGAGCAGCGGCCGCTGCAGCGCCCCGGCGAGCGCCTGGTCGGCCAGGCTCTCGCGGCGCTCGTTGCTGTGCTGGTGGGCGAGCCGGTCGCTGAGGTAGCGGTCGAGCGGGGTGAGCAGGACCCCGGCGGTGATCACGGCCATGAAGCCGACGATGGCCACCAGGGCCCGGGCGTTGCCGCGCATGGCCACCCGCACGGCCGCGTACACCAGCCCGGCGCCCAGGCCGACCCACAGGCCGCGGTTGGCCGAGACCACGATCGGGACCAGGGAGGCGACCAGCAGCACCCGGATGGCGTTGCGGACCAGGTAGGAGCGGACCAGGCCGAGGGCGGCCAGGGCCATGGGGGTGAGCAGGCCGACCGCTCCGCCCCATTCGTTGGTGTAGGTGAACGGGGCCGCCGGGCGGGTCAGGGCGTAGCCGATGAAGGTCTGGACCTGGGCCAGCCGGGGGTTGAACAGCTCCTGGACATAGGTGCTGGTCTGGAGGTCGGGGGGCAGGAGCATGGCCGCCGGCGTGGTCAGGCGGAACCCGGGGGCGGCCAGGGCGGCGAACCCGAAGCCGATGACCGTGGCCCAGAACAGGGCCAGGGCGAGCACGATCCGCCGGGTCGGCATGGCCGAGCGGGGCAGGTTGTAGACGTAGACGAACATGACCGTCATCGACAGGTAGAGGACGGCCCGGTAGGAGAAGGCGTACCAGCGGCGGGCGTCGTCCAGCTGGGTGGCCGACAGCAGCATCCAGAACAGGAAGGCCAGCCACCACCCGAACCCCCTCGGCACCCGCACCCGGCCCTTGAGCAGCAGCCAGACCAGCATGGGGGCGGCGAACAGGATGCAGATGACCGACGACAACCCCAGCGCCCACCAGATCGGGAAGCCGCCGAACAGGGCCAGCACCGGCCAGCCCTCGGGCAGGCCGCCACGGCGGCGGGCCGGGGCCGGCGCTCCGGCCGGTGGGGTCGTCAACTGCTCGATACGCTCGGGCACCCGAGCAGCATAAGCCGCCCGGGTGCCCGGCGGTACGTCAGTCGTGCCTACTGCAACCTAGTGCATACGGTTGAGGAACGGGTCACGCCCGATGTCGCGGTAGGCGGCCACCGAGGCGCTCGAGCTGGTGATCCGCCAGTCGCAGGTGTGCAGGTTGTTGAAGTAGACCAGGGCCTTGATGCGGGTCCGGGTGGTCTTGAGCTGGACCAGGGAGTCACGCAGCCATTCGGCCTTGGTGGGGGCGCCGGCCGGCTGCTCGCGCAGGCCGTACTCGGCCAGCATCAGCGGCTTGCCGGGGGCGTGGGCGGCCGTCCAGTCGTAGAACGGCTTGGTGATCTGGGCGAACGACCGGTACTTCTGGCCGGTCTTGCAGCCGTACCAGTTGTAGGGGTCGTAGGCGATCCAGTCGACGTACTGGTCGCCGGGGTACAGGGTCGGGTAGATGTCGGCGTTGCCGCCCACGTACCCCATCATGTTCCAGACGAACAGGACGTTGTCGGCCCCGACCCGGTTGAAGATGTCGACCACCCGGCGGAACGCCTTGGCGTAGTCGGCCGGCTGGCCGGCGCCCGGGATGTCGTTCTCGGGCTCGTGGTGGAAGGCGAGGAAGGTCTTGCGCCCGAAGCTCTTGAGCCGGTTGGCGGTCGCGGTGATCTGGGCGTCCTGGCTGCCGTTGGCCACCGCCGGCCAGGACCCGGGGGACTTCCAGTTGATCAGCAGCATCCGGCCCTCGGCGGCCAGGGCCCGCTCGTCGGCGGTCGGGAAGGCCTGGGACCACTGGTGGTAGACGTGGACGATGTCGAACTTCCGCCCCATCTGGGATTCCCAGCTCCGGTCGAACTTGCTGGTGCCCCAGAGGGCGCCCGAGTTGGGGACCATGGCGCTGGTGAACCCGGCCGGCCCGGGCGAGCCGCCGCCGCCCGACCCGGGCGAGGTGGTCGGCGGGGTGGTCGAGCCCGGCGGCTTGGTGGTCGAGGTCGGCTTGGTCGTGGGGGTGGGCCGGCTGGTCGACGGCGGCAGCGGCGAGGTCTGGAAGTGGGGGTCGAGGGCCAGGCGCCGGAACCCCTCGACCGACCGGCTCGAGGTGGCGACCCGGTAGTCGCAGGCCTTCTTGGCGTCGAAGTAGACCAGGGCCTGGACGTTCGGCATCTCGGTGGTCAGGTCGCGGGCGGCGGTGTCGAACCAGGCCGCCTTGCGGGCCGGGTCGGCCGGGTCCTCGACCGAGCCGGTCTCGCCGATCATCAGCGGCTTGCCGTGGGAGCTGCCCCACACGTAGAAGTCGCCGAAGATGTCCGACAGGTCCCGCCAGGCGGCCTGGGGTCGGCAGCCGGAGCCGTTGTAGCCGTCGGCGGCGACCCAGTCGACCTGGTCGTCGCCGGGGTAGAAGCGGTCGGCGGAGTCGCTGGCGAAGGCGGCCGCGGTCGGCGCCCACACGAACGACGCCGGCAGGCCGGCGAAGACCTCGCGGACGTGGCGCCAGGCGGCCTTGTAGGCCTCGGGCGAGCCCACCCAGCCGGCGTTGGCCGGGTCGTCCATGCGGTGGGCGTAGCGGATGAACACCGGCCTGCCGAGGACCCGCACGCCCTCGGCCAGCTGGCGCAGGTAGACGTCGTGGCGCCCCTGGGCGATCTCCGTGGTGCTGGCCCCGTTCCCGATCGTCAAGAGCGGGATCCGGCCCATCTGGACGTCCCAGGCCGGGCGCCAGCCGAGCTGGGCGCCGAAGGGCACGTAGGTGTGGTCGATGGCCAGCCGGCGGCCGATGCGGCGCTCCAGGTCCAGCACGGCCTGCTGCTGGGCGGCCCTGGAGGACGGGCGGGCCGGCTGCACCCAGGCGCCGAGCCAGGCCGCCTTGGGGGTCAGGGCCTCGTCGGCGGCCGGGCTGGAGGGCGGGAAGGCCCGGGCCGACACGGTGAGGGCGCCGACCAGGCCGGCCAGCAGGAGCAGGGCGGTGACGACCCGGGAGGGGGGACGGCGGGCCGTGGTGCGGGTGTGGCGGGGGGCGGAGCGGGAGGGGCCGGGAGCAGGACGGGAGACGTGGCGGGGGACGTGACGCAACGCTTGCTCCTCCTTGGTGAGTGCTCACCAGGGTCGGGAGGTCGGAGCTGGGGCCTGGGGGGTGGCCCACCTTCCGGGGGGGCGGAAGGTCGGGGCATCTAACCAAGATCACGATTCGACGGTCAAATCGTTGCTTGATCGTGTCCGAACCGGTCCGGCGCGAAACGGGCGCTAGATGCCCTTGCCGGCCCCGTGGGCCATTCGCACCACCGTCTTGGCGCTGACCAGGCCGAGGCTGATGGCCAGGGCCAGGTAGGCGCGGCGCTCACGCCGGTTCAGCGACAGGGTGCGGCGGGCCCAGCGCCGGGCCGGCTTGCGCTCGCCGAGGGCGGCGTGGGCGAAGGCGATCTGGCCGTAGATGCGGGCCAGCCCGGACGGCTCCTGCTGGAGGTCGCGGTGCTTGTCGACCAGGTAGGTGAGGGCGGCGATGATCGTCCGCCAGCGGTCGGCGAAGAACGACGACTGGTGCCAGTGGATGACGGCCAGGGGCTCGGGCACGGCCAGCACCGGCCCGTGCCGCGACGCCCGCAGCAGCCACTCGTAGTCCTCGGCGTAGCTGCCGGGGATGTCCTCGTCGACCAGGCCGATCTGGGCCAGCAGCCGGTCCCGGCGGGCGAGCACGGTCGAGGGGTGCAGCTCGGTGAGGCGCGAGCGCAGCAGCTGGCGGTGGGTGACCAGGATGGTCGGGGCCAGCCGGGTGATGGTGCGGTCCTGGTAGCGGACGAGGATCCCGGTGGTCGAGACGGCCGCCCCGGGGGTGGCCAGCAGCCGGGCGACCTGGCGGGCCAGCTTCTCGGGCAGCCACTCGTCGTCGTCGTCGCAGAAGGCGACCAGCTCGCCGGTGGCGGCCAGGATGCCGCTGTTGCGGGCCCCGGCCAGGCCGGGGGTGCGGTCGTTGCGGCGAAGGACCAGGGTGCGGCCGGGCGGCAGGCCGGGCCAGGGCAGCTCGGGCTCGCTCTGGTCGAACACGACCAGGCACTCGACCGGGCCCTTGTAGGTCTGGCCGAGGATCGCCGTGACCGCCCGGCGCAGCAGCTCGGGCCGGTCCCGGGTGGGGACGACCACGCTGACCCGGGGCAGCTCAGCGGCCACGGCCGCCTCCGCCCAGGTAGCCGTAGCGAAGCAGCAGGGGCCAGGTCGAGAACAGGGTGAGCAGGCGGTGGCGGCGGCGCAGCTGGCCGCGCCACTCCTCGTCGACCCGGAGCGGCACCCGGCCGGAGCGGAACCGCATCGGGTTGCCGGCCAGGGCGTGGCTGGGGCCGAGCTCGACCCAGCCGTCGCCGACGAACCCGAGCTCGCCGGCGGCCGCCGGGCGGCCGGCGAGCTCCAGGACCCGGGCCAGCTCCCCGGCCGGGTCCCGGACCAGCGACTCGTAGCGGAGCAGCAGCCCGCGGACCCCGACCGTCCGGAGCAGGTGGAACAGCAGGTTGTAGCCGAGGTAGCGGGCGCTCATCCGCATCGGGGTGTCGGTGGCCATGAGGGCGTCGCCGGAGACGACCTCGGCCCGGCGCATCCGCTTGGTCCAGGAGAAGGCGACCCCGCGGCTGTCGCGGACCAGATGGACCAGCCGCAGGTCGACCCCGCGCATGCGCCGGACCAGGAAGGCCGCCGAGGCGTGCTTGCTGGCGTCGACCACCAGCGGCCGGCCGCTGACCTCGCGCACGGCCAGGTACAGCCGCTGGAGCAGGTCCAGGTACCGCTCCAGCCGGGCCCGGTAGCCGGGGGCGAGGGCGGGCAGGAGCATCAGGGGCACGAACCGGTTGCGGTCCACCGACCCCTTCAGGGCCAGGACCTCGTCGGTGTCCAGGGTGTCCCAGCCGCCGAAGGCGACCTCCCCGACCCGGCGCCAGAACGGGCAGTCGGCGAAGCAGCGGCCGCAGCCGCAGCGGTTGTTCTCCTTGAGGCCCCGCTCCCAGACGTGGACCAGCTCCCCCACCGACCAGACGTCGTCGAGGCGGCCCAGCATCCGGTCCAGCAGGGTGCTGCCGCTGCGCCCGAGCCCGCCGATGTACAGCACCCGCACCGGCCCGGTGGGGGCCGACCGCTCCCCGGGCGTGCCCGGCTCGACCTCGGCGCTGGTCACCGGGCGCCCGCCCGGGGCGAGGGCCGGTCGCCGACCAGGCCGTCGACCAGGCGGCCGAACTCGCGGACGGCGCTCTGGGTGGCCCGGTCCTCGGGCCCGGCGCGGAAGGCGGCCGGCTCGGCGGCCACCCGGTCCAGCAGCCGGTGCAGGTCGGCCTCGGTCTCGGCCAGGTGGATGCCGCCGCCCTCGGCGGCCAGGCGGCGCGCGAAGGCGACCTGGTGGTCGTCGACGTGCTCGCCCAGGCGGTGCTGGCGGGGCACGACGATCGGGACGGCACCCATGTGCCGGGCGCCGAGGATGGTCCCGGGGCCGCCGTGGCAGACGACCGCGGCCGCCGAGGCCATGGCCGCCTGGAGGGCGTCGAACTCGAGGTAGGCCTGCCAGTCGGCCGGCCCGGCCGGCGGGGCCGAGGTGCCGGTCTGCATCAGGCAGCGCAGGGTCCCCGGGCGGGCGGCCAGCCAGGCGCCGGCCCAGCGGACCAGCCGGTCAAAGGGGTGGTGGTCGGTGCCGACGGTGACCAGCAGCAGGGCCGGAGGGGTCCGGGGAACCCCGAGGGGGTGCCCCGGTGCATCGGGCTGGCCGTGGCCGGTCACAGCAGGCTCCCGATGACTCTGCCCTTGGGGTAGTTGCGGCGCTGCTCCTCCCACTGGAGCAGGAACAGGTCACTGAAGGGGTAGCAGAGCCGGCCGGTCATGGTCGGCGAGTCGATCCGGTCGTAGACCTCGACGTACACCGTCCGCTTGCCGAGCAGCTTGGCCAGCAGGAAGAACGGGAACGCGACCCCGGCCCCGCTGGAGACGACCACGTCCGGCTGGTAGCTGCGCAGCAGCTTCCAGGCCAGACGGGTGTTGCGGACCAGGTTGGCCAGGTTACGGGTCGTCGGGTGGTAGGCCCAGGCGACCTGCTCGCCGGCGAGCAGCGAGGTGCTGTCGAGCTTCTCGAAGGTCACCCATAGACGATCGTGCTGTTCCCACCATGGCTTGAGGTTGTGGAGCTGGATGAGGTGCCCGCCGGAGGAGCAGACGAGGAGCGCGCGCACGGCGCGGCGCCTCAGTACGCGCCCCTGGTCGAGACCAGGAGCGGGACGGTCTTGGACAGGATGAACAGGTCGTAGGCGATCGACCAGTTCTCCACATAGAACAGGTCCAGGCGGACGTAGTCCTCGAAGGACAGCTCGCTGCGCCCGCTGACCTGCCACAGGCCGGTGATGCCGGGCCGGACCTCGAGCCGGTCGAGCTGCCACTCCTCGTACAGGGCGACCTCGCCGGCCAGCGGCGGCCTGGGCCCGACCAGGCTCATCTCGCCCTTGAGGACGTTCCACAGCTGGGGCAGCTCGTCGATCGAGTAGCGCCGCAGCAGGGCCCCGACCCTGGTCACCCGCGGGTCCTCGCGGAGCTTGAACAGGGGCCCGTCGGCCTCGTTGCGGTCGCGCAGGTCCTCCAGCATGAGGTCGGCCCCGGCGCACATGGTCCGGAACTTCAGCAGGGTGAACGGCCGGCCGCGCAGCCCGACCCGCTCCTGGCGGAAGATCACCGGCCCGGGTGAGGTCGCCTTGATGGCCGCGGCCACGACCGCGAACAGGGGCAGCAGGGCGAGCAGGCCGATGGCGGACACGACCACGTCGCAGGCCCGCTTGGCCGCCGCCTGGGCCCGGGTGAGCTGCAGGACGTTGACCGACAGGGTCATGACCCCGCCGATGGTCTGGGGGGCGAGGCGGCTGGACAGGACCGTCGGCAGGTTGGCGGTGAAGCGGACCTCGACGCTCTCCTGCCGCCGGGCCTTCATGATCTGGACGACGTCCTCGGGGGTGACGGCGCTGGAGGCGACGAACAGGCAGTCGGCCTGGTTCTCGCGGATGAGCTCGCGGATGCGGGCCACCGGGCCGAGCACCCGGTCGTCGTCGAGGGGCAGGGCGTCCATGCCGCCGGCCACGAACCCGACGGGCTCGAAGCCGAGCTCCCTGACCTGCATGGTGGCGGCCAGCCGCTCGGCCTCCAGGTTGGCCCCGACGATCAGGGTCCGGAAGGTGAGCTTGCCCTCCAGGCGGATACGCCGGACCCGCCAGTGCCACAGCCGCCGGACGGTCAGGGCCAGGACCAGCCCCAGGCCCCACGACAGCAGCATCCACAGGCGCGAGAACGAGGCCTTGGACCAGAACGACACCATCACCGTGGCCGAGATGATCAGGCTGATGGCCACGATGATGCGGCGGAACTCCTCGGCGGTGGAGAACTGGTGGACCCGGTACAGCCGCATGGTCAGGTAGACCACCGGGGTGGTCAGGGGCACGGTCAGCAGCAGCAGCCAGAAGTCGAGGGTGGGCAGCAGCTCGTCGAAGCGGAGCTGGTAGGCCAGCAGCAGGGCGAAGAAGACCGCCAGGGTGTCGGTGACCCCCATCAGGACGTAGTGGGAGCGATACTGGCGGCTGATGTCGGAGCGGACGCCGGCCATGCGGGGCGAGATCAGCAGGCTGCTGTGGAAGGGTGGTTCCAGCCCCACCGTGTCGGTCAAGGCCCGCCGCACGTCGCCCGTCCTTTCCGCCACACCGTAGTCCGGTCCGAGGGCAGGCTGGGTCGGAAGGCCAACGCGCGGGTGTTCCTCAGGCGACGGCGGCACCGGTGGCGGCTCCCGTATCCAGCTCTGCTGGTGCATCAGCACCAGCGTGAGCATCTCCCGCTGGAAGGCCGGGCACATGCGGTGGTTGAAGTAATCTCCTCACGCATCTGAACTAGCCATGC
>DASZON010000030.1:0-5396 GCA_035550755.1 Actinomycetota bacterium
TTCCGGGGATCGGTTGGGTGTGGGTCTCGGAGTCCTTGGAGGGCGATGGCTCCACGCCGTCGCGGATGGACATTCGGTCGCCTCCTGCGGTCGAACCTGCTGCAAGCCTTGGCACGAGGCTAGGCGGGGGCCGCTAAAGCACCGGTAAGCCTCGCCTCAAGGCCACATAAGGTTCCCGACGGAGCTTGACACATTCCCATATGGGAATATGATTGCCGCCATGGCGAGAGTGGCGACCACAGCGGACGCGTTCAACGCGGTGGCCGAACCCCGGCGGCGGGAGATCCTCGACGCCCTGGCCGGCGGGGAGCGGGCCGTCAACGACCTCGCCGGCCTGCTCGGTCTGGCCCAGCCCCAGGTGTCCAAGCACCTGCGGGTGCTCCGGGAGGTCGGCGCCGTGCGGGTGCGGGACCAGGGGCGGCGGCGCCTCTACCGGTTGAACGGAACTGCCCTCAAGCCCATCCACGACTGGGTCAGCGGGTTCGAGCAGGCCTGGTCGGAGCGGTTCGACGAGCTCGACGTCGTCCTGGACGACCTCAGACGCCAGGAGGAAGGAGCTGGGAACGATGGCCCATAGCGGCAAGGCGACGGTGACCCTCCCCACCGACGAGCAGATCCTCATCACCCGCGAGTTCGACGCCCCCCGCCATCTGGTCTACAAGGCATGGACCACCCCCGAGCTGGTCCGCCGCTGGTGGGCCGGGCAGCGCGGCGAGATGAAGGTCGTCGAGATCGACCTGCGCGTCGGCGGCCGGTGGCGGTATGTGATGGTGGCCAACGGCGGGTTCGAGGTCGCCTTCCACGGCGAGTACCGCGAGCTCGTGCCCGACGAGCGGATCGTCACCACCGAGGTCTTCGAGATGCCGGACGTCTCCGACGACGACGCCGCCCTGAACATCGTGACCTTCACCGAGCACGACGGCCGCACCACCCTGTCCCTGCTGGCCCAGACGGTCAGCAAGGAGCAGCGGGACGCCATCATGGCCTCCGGCATGGAGGCCGGCATGCAGGAGCAGCTCGACCTGCTGGAGGAGCTGGCCGCGGCTATCCGCTGACCGGTCCCCGGTCGGCCGGTGGGCGGGGGCGGGACCGGCCGGCCGGGATGGCCGCCGAGGTCAGGGACGAGGCCCCGGGCACCCGGGTCACCTCGGCCGGGGTGGCCGCCTCGGCGGCCACCGGGAGCCAGATGACGAACGAGGACCCGACCCCCGGCTTGGACTGGAGGCGGATCTGGCCGCCGTGGCTCTCGGCGATCTGGCGGACGATGGCCAGGCCGAGGCCGGTGCCGCCGTCGGCGCGGGCGCGGCCCTTGTCGGCGCGCCAGAAGCGGTCGAACACGTGCGGCTGGTCCTCGGGGGCGATGCCGGGACCCTCGTCGGCCACGGCGATCCAGGCGCTGGCGCCCTCGCTGCCGGTGGCCAGGCGGATCCGGGAGCCCTGGGGAGCCAGGCGGACGGCGTTCTCGAGCAGGTTGGCCACCGCCCGCTTGAGGGCGTCGCGGTCGCCGGTGACGACCACCCCGGGGGCGATGGCCCGGTCGAGGACGATCTCCCGGGCCGCGGCCGGGACCATGAAGTCGTCGCTGGCCTCGGCCACGGCCGCGCCCAGGTCGAGCAGCTCGTGCTCGACCGTCGGCTCCTGGCGGCGGGCCAGGGCGAGCAGGTCGTCGACCAGCCGGGCCATGCGGTCGCTGGCCCGCTTGACCACGGCGATGGTGTGGCGCAGGTCGTCGGGGTCGGCCCTGGGGTCGGCCAGGGCGACGTCGACGTTGGTGCGGATGATGGCCAGCGGGTTGCGCAGCTCGTGGGAGGCGTCGGCGACGAACTGGCGCTGGGCGGCGAAGGCGGCGTCCAGGCGGGCCAGCATGGCGTCGAAGGTGTCGGCCAGCTGCTTGAGCTCGTCGTCGGGGCCGGGCAGCTCGATACGACGCGACAGGTCGGTGGCCTGGATCTCGCGGGCCACCGAGGTGATCCGGCCGATCGGGCGCAGCACGCGGCCGGCGACCACCCAGCCGACCCCGAGGCTGGCCACGAACAGCACCCCGAGCGCCCCGAAGGAGTAGTTGCGCAGCCTGGCCAGGGTGCGGGTGTTGACCAGCCGCTCGAACTCGCTCAGGGAGACCAGCCGGATGCACTCGCCGTAGCGGCAGAACGGCCCTCGCCCCGCCGACACCGGCTGGCTGCGCAGGGACATCAGCAGCACCAGGTAGATCGCCGCCACCACGACCGCGGCCAGCCCGAACAGCACCGCCGAGTACAGCAGGGTGTAGCGGAAGCGGATCGACCGGGCCCATTCCGGCAGGCGGTCGACCAGCCAGCCGGGCGGGTTCATGGCTGCTCGCGCAGGCGGTAGCCGCGGCCGACCACGGTCTCGATCGGCTGGCTGCCGCCGGTGTCGGCGAGCTTGCGGCGCAGCGTCATGACGGTGACCCGGACGGTGTTGGTGAAGGGGTCGGCGTTCTCGTCCCAGACGTGCTCCAGCAGCTCCTCCTGGCTGAGGACCTGCCCGGGCCGGGACATGAAGTAGCGCAGGAGGGCGAACTCCTTGGGCGTCAGCGGCAGCTCGTTGCCGTCGCGGCGGGCCTCGTGCCTCGAGCTGTCGAGCTCGATGTCCCCCACCCGGAGCACGGCCCCGGAGCGGCCGGCGTCGCGGCGCAGCAGGGCCCGCACCCGCGCCTTCAGCTCGTCGAAGTCGAACGGCTTGACGAGGTAGTCGTCGGCGCCCTCGTCCAGCCCGGTGATCCGGTCGCGGGTCGAGTCGCGGGCGGTCAGCATCAGCACCCGGGTCGGCTGGCCGACGTCGTCGGCCCGGATGCGGCGTACGACCTCGATGCCGTCGAGGCGGGGCAGGTTCAGGTCGAGGCAGACCACGTCGTAGTCGTTGACGCTGGCCTTGTCCACGGCCTCGTCGCCGTCGTAGGCGACGTCAACGGCGTAGCCCTCCCGACGCAGGCCGCGCGCGATCGCGTCGGCCAGGTCGGCCTCGTCTTCCACGACCAGCACCCGCATACCGCAGATGGTAGTCGCCAACGCCATCAAGCAGGTGTAAGAGGCCTGCTTGTTAGACTGCGACATGGCCTCCGACACCAACCGGGCCGGAGCCGGCGTCCTCGTGGCCATCGGTGGTGCGGAGGACAAGCTCGGCCACCGGACCATCCTCAACCACTTCGTCCAGCTGGCCGGCGGCCGCCGGGCCCGGATCGCGGTGATCGCGACGGCGTCCTCGCTCGGGGAGGAGATCCTCGGTCTCTACCGGGAGCTGTTCACCGACCTGGGCGCGGCCGAGGTCGCCGGCCTGCGGCCCGCGACCCGCGAGGAGGCCGACGCGCCCGGGCCGGCCGAGGCCGTCGAGCGGGCCACCGGGGTGTTCATGACCGGCGGCAACCAGCTGCGGCTGTCGATGGTGGTGTCCGGCACCCGGCTGGGGTCGGCGCTGCTGGACGCCCACCGGCGGGGGGCGGTCATCGGCGGCACCTCGGCCGGGGCGAGCGCCCTCAGCGCCCACATGGTCGCCTTCGGTGGGCCCGGCGAGGTCCCCAAGCAGCGCCTGGCCCACATGTCGGCCGGCCTCGGGCTGCTGCCCGGGGCGGTCATCGACCAGCACTTCAGCCAGCGCAACCGGCTCGGGCGGCTGCTGCTGCTGGTGGCCGAGTCCCCCAGCCAGGTCGGCATCGGGATCGACGAGGACACCGCCGCGGTGATCACCCCCGACAGGGTGCTGGAGGTGCTCGGCAAGGGCACGGTCACGGTGGTCGACGGCTCCCGGGCCCAGTCGGACGCGTTCGAGGTCAGGGCCAGGCGGCCGGTGCTGGTGTCGGGCGTGGTCCTGCACGCCCTCCCGCCCGGCTACCGGTTCGACCTCGCTGCCCGGGTGCTGCTGCCCCGCCTCCAGGCGATCGGGACCCCGAGACGCCAGGCCCGCCAGGAGGCGGCCGAGGAGCTGCCGCCCGGCCGGGCGGCCAGGCGGCGCCGCACCCGCGGCGGCGCGGACCAGGAGGCATCCCAATGAGCGAGGACCTGGCCGCACGGCCCGAGGAAGTGACTCCCCCGCCCTCCGAGGAGCCAGTGGGGCCCCGGCCCGACCTCACCATCCTCGAGGCCCGGGTCTACCGGGGGCCCAACTACTGGTCATATGACAAGGCGATCCACCTGCTGGTCGACCTGGGGTCGCTGGAGGACTTCCCGTCCAGCACCATCCCGGGGTTCAACGACCGGCTGCTGGAGCTCCTGCCGGGACTGGTCGAGCACACCTGCGGGGTCGGGCGGCGGGGCGGGTTCGTGGAGCGGCTTCGTGACGGCACCTGGCTGGGCCACGTGGCCGAGCACGTCGCCCTCCAGCTCCAGCGCGAGGCCGGGGGCGAGCAGCGGCGGGGCAAGACCCGCAGCGCCGCCGGGCGGGGCCGCTACAACGTCATCTACGGCTACGGCGACGACCAGGTCGGGCTGGCCGCCGGGCGGCTGGCCGTGCGGCTGGTCAACCACCTGGTCGAGGCCGAGCCGGACTTCGACTTCGAGGCCGAGCTGGAGCGGTTCATCCTCCGGGCCGAGCGGACCGCCTTCGGCCCCTCCACCCAGGCCATCCTCGACGAGGCGGCCGCCCGCGACATCCCCTGGCTGCGGCTCAACGAGTACTCGCTCGTCCAGCTCGGCCAGGGCATCTACCAGCAGCGGATCCGGGCCACCATGACCTCCAAGACCAGCTCCCTGGCCGTCGACGTGGCCGGCGACAAGGAGCTGACCACCCGGCTGCTGGCCGCGGCCGGGCTGCCCGTACCCCGCTCCTACCCGGTCCGCGACCCGGAGGAGGCGCTGGCCGCCGCTCGCCGGCTCGGGTTCCCGCTGGTGGTCAAGCCGCTCGACGGCAACCACGGCCGCGGGGTCCACCTCGACCTGCGCAGCCAGGAGGAGGTGGCGGCCGCCTTCCCGGCCGCCCAGGCCGAGGCCAGGCGGGGCACGGTCCTGGTCGAGACGTATGTGGCCGGCAACGACTACCGGGTGCTGGTGGTCGGGGGGCGGATGGTGGCGATCGCCGAGCGGATCCCGGCCCACGTGGTCGGCGACGGCGCCCACACCGTGGCCGAGCTGGTCGAGCTGACCAACGCCGACCCCCGCCGCGGGGTCGGCCACGAGAAGGTCCTGACCCGCATCCGGGTCGACCCGGCGGCCGTCGAGCTGGTCCGCTCCCAGGGGTTCGAGCTCGACGACGTGCCTCCCGACGGGGCCATGGTCAAGCTGACCCTGACCGGCAACATGTCCACCGGCGGCATCTCCATCGACCGCACCGACGAGGCCCACCCCGACAACGTGGAGATCGCCGAGGAGGCGGCCCGGGTGGTCGGCCTGGACGTGGCCGGGATCGACTTCATCGCCCCCGACATCTCCGAGCCGGTCCGCGAG
>DASZON010000031.1:0-2390 GCA_035550755.1 Actinomycetota bacterium
CCGGCTCCGACTCCTCCAACGGCAACGTCGGCATCGGCTTCGCCATCCCGATCGACCTGGCCGCCAAGTCGGCCACCGCCATCGTCCAGGGCAAGCAGGTCCAGGTCGGCTACCTCGGCGTGAACATGGCCCCGCCCGCCAGCGGCCAGGACGGGGCACTCGTCCAGGAGGTCGTCCCCGGCAGCCCGGCCGACAAGGCCGGCCTCCGCGCCGGCGACCTGGTGGTCGGCATCGACGGCCAGTCGGTCGCCGACTACGGCGAGCTGGGCGTCCGCATCCGCGGCCACAAGCCAGGGGACAAGGTCACCCTGAAGGTCGTCCGCGGCGGGAACGAAACGACCATTACGGCCACCTTGACCCAGCGTCCCGCCGGCTGATCGGGGGACGGACGTCACGGCATGGTCCGACATGACCAACGTCGACCGAATCTGGTACTTTGGCTGATAACGATTTGGCGACGAGGGAGCCAAGAACGGGAACGACCCCTTACGCTTGATGGGCGAACACGGGGCTGGTCCAACTGGGCGCTGGGGGGCGTTCCAAGAGGGCCACTTCCGCCCGCAGGACGGCCCAGGCCGTTTCGGCCTAGGCCGAGAGGACACGGGAGGCGCGGGAAGCACGTTCGCCTAGCGACGGCCGCGCCGTCCGGTGTGTGGACCGGTGGTTGGGGGACTACCGGGACCCCCCGGACGGCAGGCCGTCCTTTTCGTTCACGGCCAGTTCGATTCGCCCGCCCCGCGCCCTGCGCGTGACCTCACGACGTGGGCTGGCGGTGGTTCTCCCCGGCCCACAGGCCGCGGTTGTTGCGACGGGCCTCGGCGACCAGCCGACGGAAGAGCGGTGCGTAGGTGACGTTCGGGGGGATCGTGAGCTGCTGGGCGTAGCCCTCGGCGGCCAGCAGCGCATTCCAGAAGGTCCCGTCCCGCAGCCACACGTAGGCGAGCATCCGGCCGTACCGGTCCCTCGGCTCGGCGTCCCCGGCCAGGCGCACCGTCGCACCGTCCAGATAGTGCTTGGCGAACGTCGACGCCTCCTCCCCGTAGGGCTCGTCGGGACGGTTGGGATCGACCGACTCCGGGGTGTCCACCCCGATCACCCGGACCCGGTCCCGTCGGTTCCCCACCATGGCCACGAACGTGTCCCCGTCCACGACCCGCTCGACCTTCGCGGCCACGGCGTCCTTCGGCGTGGCCGGCCACGCCGCCCGCTCGGCGGCGGTGGTCTCCAGGTCGGCCGGCGCCCGCCCGCCCCCGCCCACGCCCTCGACCAGGCCATCGCACCCGGCGCCCAGGACGACCACGAGCAGGACGACCAGGGCCAGCAGGACCCGCACCGGCAGCGGTATCCGTACCGGCGGCGCCAGCCGGACCCGCACCGCCACGCGCCGGCGGCGGTCCAGCCGGCCGGTCATCGACCTCGTCCGCGTGGTCGGCCTCCGATCCTCGCCCGGCGCCCCCGCCGGGCGCCGCGTCAGCGCGAAGCATAGGCGCCGAACCCGACCGCCCGAGCCCTCGATCCACAGCCGCCGTTCAATCCCGCCGCGGCGGCATGGCCCGCCGGGGTTGTGGACAACGTGCGGCCGGCGTCATAGCCGCTCGCTAGGATGCCCGCATCATGAATCGCCCAAGCCTGCCCACACCGAACCAGCCACCCGGCGCCCCCGCGGGCGCCGAGGATCCAGCCGGGTCCGTGGTCCTTCCCGACGGATCGCCGGGCGAGCTCGCGGCCATGCTCCCGCCCGGGAACGTGGTCATCGTGGGCGGGCCCGGTAGTGGCAAGACGGCCCTGCTCGAGGCGGCCATGCACCGCCTCCTCGCCGGCCAGGGCGGGTCCGCCCGGTTCCTGACCTCCAGCCGTCAGGCCGCGGTCGCATCCACCGAGCGGCTCCTGGCCGCCCTCACCGGCGCCGCCGGCGGCGAGCTCGGCTGCGTGACCTGGTACGCGTTCGCCCGGGCCCTGGTCACCAGCCACGCCGACCTGCTCGACTACCGCGGCGAGCCACGCCCCCTGAGCGGCCCCGAGCAGTGGGCCCTGGTGCGGTCGCTGCTGACCGTCGACGATCCGGCCGTCGACTGGGGACCCCTGGCCCCGCTGGTCGACACCCGCGCCTTCACCGACGAGCTGGCCGAGTTCGTGCTCGCCTGCGAGCGGCGCCTGATCGATCCCGAGGACCTGCTGGAGCGGGCCATGGCCGAGCGGCGGCCCAACTGGGTCCCGGTCGCCGCCTTCCTCGCCCAGTACGGCGAGCACCTCGCCCTCCAGGACTCGGTCGACCAGGCCGGCCTCATCGTCCAGGCCGGCGACCTGCTCGAGGACCGCCCCGACATCCTCACCGCCACCGCCGCCCAGGTCGGGACGCTCCTGGTCGACGAGGCCCAGGAGCTCGACCC
>DASZON010000032.1:0-9089 GCA_035550755.1 Actinomycetota bacterium
GGCGACCGAGCTGGGCTACGCCGAGCCCGACCCGAGCGCCGACGTCGAGGGCTTCGACGCCGCCGCCAAGTGCGCCATCCTGGCCAGCCTGGCCTTCAACACCCGGGTGGTGGCCGGCGACGTCTACCGCGAGGGCATCACGGACGTGACCGCGGCCGACATCGCCGCCGCCAGGCGGATGGGCTACACGGTCAAGCTGCTGGCCATCGCCGAGGAGCTCGATGGCGAGGTCTCGGCCCGGGTCCACCCGGCCATGGTCCCCGACGCCCATCCTCTGGCCGGGGTCACCGAGGCCTACAACGCCGTGTTCGTCGAGGGCGACGCCGTCGGCCGGCTGATGTTCTACGGCCGCGGGGCCGGCGGCCGCCCGACCAGCTCGGCGGTGCTCGGCGACCTGGTCGCCGTGGCCAGGGCCCGCAGCCAGGGGGCGCGCGGGGTCGGCTGCACCTGTGTCTACAACCGCCGGGTGCGCGGCATGGACGACGTCGACACGCAGTACTATGTCGCGCTCGACGTCGCCGACCGGCCGGGCGTGCTCGCCCAGGTGGCGACCGTGTTCGCCGAGCACGGGGTGTCGATCCGGTCGGTCCTGCAACGCGGCAAGGGGGAGGAGGCCCAGCTCGTGCTCGTCACCCACCTGGCCAGGGAAGGCGCCGTCCAGCGGGTCCTGGAGGGCCTCCGGGGCCTGCCCGTGGTCGGCAACCTGGCCAGCGCCATGCGGGTCGAGGGCGAGGAGGCCGACGAGGTGGCTGGGTGGTGAGGGTGGAGACAAGGCCGGCCGCCTGGCCGGGGCTCATCGAGCGGTACCGGGAGCGGCTCCCGGTGGGGCCGAGCACGCCGGTGGTGACTCTGCTGGAGGGCGGCACCCCGCTGGTCCCGGCGCCGGTGCTGTCGGCCCGGACCGGCTGCGACGTCTGGCTGAAGGTCGAGGGGGCCAACCCGACCGGCTCGTTCAAGGACCGGGGCATGACCGTGGCCGTGTCCAGGGCGCTGGAGGAGGGGGCGCGGGCCGTGCTGTGCGCCTCCACCGGCAACACCTCGGCCTCGGCGGCGGCGTATGCGGCCAGGGCGGCGGTCCCGTGCGCGGTGGTGATCCCCGAGGGGCGGATCGCCCTCGGCAAGCTCGCCCAGGCGCTGGTCCACGGCGCGTCGGTGCTCGCGGTCGACGGGTCCTTCGATGACTGCCTGGTCCTGGTCAGGGAGCTGGCCGAGCGGTACCCGGTGGCCCTGGTCAACTCCGTCAACCCGTTGCGGATCCAGGGGCAGAAGACGGTGGCCTTCGAGATCGTCGAGGCCCTCGGCGAGGCTCCGGACGTCCACTGCATCCCGGTCGGCAACGCCGGCAACATCACCGCCACCTGGCTGGGCTACACCGAGGCGTCCGAGCGGCGGCCGCGGATGCTCGGGTTCCAGGCCGCCGGGGCGGCCCCGCTGGTCGACGGCCATCCGGTGGAGCGGCCGGCCACCATCGCCAGCGCCATCCGGATCGGCCGCCCGGCCTCGGCCGAGGGCGCCCGCCGGGCCGTCGCCGAGTCGGGCGGGCGGCTGGCGGCGGTCACCGACCGCCAGATCCTGGCCGCCTACCGGCTGCTGGCCCGCGAGGAGGGCGTGTTCGTGGAGATGGCCTCGGCCGCCTCGGTGGCCGGCCTGCTCGACGCCGGCCTGGAGCGCGGCCTCCGGGTCGTGTGCACCGTCACCGGCAACGGCCTCAAGGACCCCGACTGGGCCCTCGCCGGCGCTCCCGAACCCACCCGCATCCCCGCCGACCCCGAGGCCGCCGCCGCCGCCCTCGCCCTGGGCTGACCACCCCGGCCCGACCGGACCCGCGAGCGGCCTCGGCCCCGCAACTTAGTTGCATGCTGCAAGCATCTATGGCACGGTGGTCGTCGTGCCTGCTTCGACGCTCCCCCCCGACACTGCGACCGGCCAGGACCTGGTGGTCGCGCTGCTCGGCGTCGCCCGGCGGCTCAAGGCGCGGCTGCCCCAGGGGCATCTCGACCCGGCGATGATGTTCGTGCTGCACCAGGTGCAGGCCAACGGCTCCCTGCGGGTTTCGGAGCTGGCCAGCTGCATGGGGCTGGACGCCTCGACGGCCAGCCGGCACGTCCGGAACCTGGAGGACGGGGGCTACCTGGCCCGGACCAACGACCCCGGAGACCGGCGGGCGTCGCGGGTGCGGGTGACCCCTCGGGGGCGGGCGGCCCTGGCCCGGGCCATGCGGGCCCGGGCGGCGGTGCTGGACCGCGCCATCGCCGACTGGCCCGACGACGACCGCGCGACCCTTGCCACGCTCATGACCAGGCTGGCCGACAGTCTCGACCGGCTGCACACCGACCCGGAGACCAGATGACGACACCAGCCGACACCCCGTCCACCGCGGCCGCCGTCGGTGCGGCCGCCAGCGACCAGGACCAGCTGCCCGAGCCGGGCATGCAGCCCAACTACCTGTCCCACCGCCAGATCCTGATCGTGCTGTGCGGGGTGATGGCCGGGATGCTCCTGTTCGCCCTCGACCAGGGCATCGTCGGCACCGCCCTGCCCCGGATCGTCAGCGAGCTGGGCGGGCTCAACCAGCTGTCGTGGGTGGTCACCGCCTACCTGCTCACCTCCACGGCCTCCACCCCGCTGTGGGGCAAGATCTCCGACCTCTACGGCCGGCGGCTGATCTTCCAGGTGGCGATCGTCATCTTCCTGATCGGCTCGGCCCTGTCCGGGCTCAGCCAGAACATGCCCCAGCTGATCCTCTTCCGGGCCCTGCAGGGCGTCGGCGGCGGCGGGCTGTTCGCGATCGCGCTCAGCATCATCGGCGACGTCATCCCGCCCCGCGAGCGCGGCCGCTACCAGGGCTACTTCGGGGCCGTGTTCGGCGTCTCCTCGGTGGCCGGGCCGCTGCTCGGCGGCTGGCTGACCGACGGGCCGGGCTGGCGCTGGATCTTCTACATCAACATCCCGGTCGGCCTGGCCGCCCTGGTCGTGACCTCGATGGCCCTCAAGATGCCGGTGGTCCGCCGCCAGCACCAGATCGACTACCTGGGCGCCGCCGCCATCGTCGGGGCCGTCACCTGCCTGCTGCTGTACATGGACTGGCGGGGCAACGAGTACGGCTGGACCGAGGCCGGCTCGCTGCTCCTGCTCGCCGGGACCCTGTTCCTGACGGCGGCGTTCGTGTTCGTCGAGCGGCGCGCCTCCGAGCCGATCATCCCCCTGCGCCTGTTCCGCAACCAGGTGTTCAGCGTCGGCAACGCCTTCGCCTTCCTGGCCGGCATCGCCATGTTCGGGACGATCATCTTCCTGCCCGTGTACCTCCAGGCGGTCAAGGGCTTCTCGCCCACCGAGTCCGGGCTGGCCCTGCTGCCGGCGATCGTGGGGATCTTCTCGACCTCGATCACCTCCGGCCAGCTCATCACCCGCACCGGCCGCTACAAGATCTTCCCGGTGATCGGGGCGGTGGTCATGACCGGGGCCATGGTGCTGCTGTCGCGCCTGGACGTGGACACGCCGTTCTGGCAGGTCGCCATCTTCGAGTACCTGTTCGGGGCCGGGCTCGGGTTCACCATGCAGACGATCGTCACCGCCGTGCAGAACTCGGTCGAGTACCGGGACATGGGCGCGGCCACCAGCTCCACCACCTTCTTCCGCCAGATGGGCGGGTCGGTGGGGGCGGCGGTGTTCGGGGCCGTGCTGTCAAGCCGCCTCGCCCACTACCTGGCCGAGCAGCTGGCCAGGGCGGGCATCAACCCGGGCGCCGGCGGCCCGCCGATCGAGGCCAACGACGTCCAGGGCATCCAGCACCTGGCCGAGCCGGTCAAGAGCATCGTGCTCGGCGCGTTCACCAACGCCCTCGACGACGTGTTCCTGGTCGGGGTGCCGTTCCTGGTGATCGCCTTCCTGGTCGCCCTGGCCCTCAAGGAGATGCCGCTGCGCACCGGCGGCCAGACGACCCCGGTCGAGCCGCAGCTCTGAGCCACCGGGCGAGCCCGGCCCAGGGGCTGCCCATCGGCTAGGCTTCCGGCCATGGACGCCCCGGTCTCCCTCCACGTGCGGGCGCCGGCCACCAGCGCCAACCTGGGGCCGGCGTTCGACGCCGCCGGCATCGCCCTCGACTGGTGGGACGAGCTGGAGGTCCGCCCGGCCCCGGCCGACGCCATCCACCTGAGCGGGGAGCAGGCCGAGCTGCTCCCTACCGGCCGGGACAACCTGGTCGCCGCGGCCATGCGCCGCCTGGCCGAGGCCGCCGGGGTGGCCCTGCCCCCGCTGCACCTGTCGGTGGTCAAGGGGTTCCCGCTCGGCCGCGGGTTCGGCTCCAGCGCCGCCGCCGTGGTCCTCGGCCTGGTCGCCGCCCGCGCCCTGGTCGCCCCTGGGCTCCCCGAGGCCGAGCTGCTCGCCCTGGCCTGCGAGCTCGAGGGCCACCCCGACAACGCCACCCCCTGCCTCCAGGGCGGGGCCACCGTGAGCTGGGTCGAGGACGGCCGGCCCCGGTGGCGGGCCCTGCCTGTCCACCCCGACCTGGTCGCCGTGGCCCTGGTCGCACCCGAGCCGATGGCGACCAGCGAGGCCCGCCGGCTGCTGCCCGAACGGGTGCCGTTCGCCGTCGCCGCCCACACCGGCGGCCGCGCGGCCATGCTGGCGCTGGCCCTGGCCGGCGACGCCGAGCTGCTCCTGCCGGCCACCGAGGACCTCCTCCACCAGCCCCACCGCCTGGCCCACAGCCCCGGCGCGGCCGAGCTGCTGGAGCGGCTGCGGGCCGCCGGCCACGCCGCCTTCGTCTCCGGCGCCGGCCCCTCCCTGCTGGTCCTGTGCCCGCGCCCGGCGGCCGCGGGGGCCATGGCCGACGCCGAGGAGGCGGTGGCCGCCAGCGGCGCCGAGGGCTGGCGGATCCGCCCCCTGGAGCTCGCCCGCCAGGGCGCCCTCGGAGCCCCGACCACCCAGCCCCGGGGTCGCGGCCCGCTGGCGGCGCTCTAGTAGACTGCGGCTCAAGTCACCTGCCTGCCCGCCGAAGGATCAGGCAGTCTCTTCATGCCGCAGCCAACCTCGCGGAGCTCCCCGTGCCCGACAAGCTGACCTCGCCCGCCGGCGAGGAGTTCGTGCTGGCCGACGCCTCGGTCAACCGCGTGCTGGTCAAGGGCGTCGTGGCCGTCATGCACGCCCGCACCGAGCGCCTCTGGTCGACCAAGGAAGGCGACATGTTCCTGTGCGCCGACGCCGAGGGGAACCTGGACGCCGAGCAGGCAACCGGGGCCGGCTTCTACTGGCGCGACACCCGGTACCTGTCCGACTTCCGGCTGGAGGTCGACGGCCACGCCCCGCTGCTGCTGTCGACCTCGGCCGACCGGGCCTTCGCCAGCCACGTCGACCTGGCCAACCAGGACCTGCTGGAGGAGGACGGCACCGTCGCCCACGTCCAGGGCACGGTCAACATCCGCCGCACCCGGGTCATCGAGGGCCGGCTGTACGAGCGCATCCGGATCAAGAACTACAACCCGACCTCGGTGAGCCTCACCGTCAAGCTGACGTTCGGCACCGACTTCGCCGACATCTTCGAGGTCCGCGGGCTCCGGCGGGCCGCCCGGGGCAAGCTGGCCCGCCCCAAGGCCGACCGGCGCTCGGCCGCGTTCGCCTACGCCGGCGAGGACGGGGTCTTCCGCGAGACCCGGATCGGCTTCGAGCTCGAGCCGACCGAGGTCAGCGTGGACGACGAGCAGGTGGTGGCCACCTGGGACCTGCGGCTGGAGCCGACCCAGACCGAGATGATCGCCCTGACGGTCGAGCCGCGGGCCGGGGGCGCCGCCGTCCCCGAGCGCTCCTTCGACGCGGTCATGCACGACCTGCGCCGCTCCTATGAGGCCTGGGAGCGCTCCTGCACCCGGGTCTGGACCGACAACGAGCTCTACAACTCGCTGCTGTCGCGAGGCCTGCGAGACCTCCGGGCCCTGCTCACCCCGACCCGCTACGGCAGCGTGGTGGCGGCCGGGATCCCCTGGTTCGTGGCCCCGTTCGGCCGCGACTCGCTGCTCACCTGCCACCAGACCCTGATGGTCAACCCGGACCTGACCCGGACCACCCTCGAGGTCCTGGCCGCCTTCCAGGCCGACGAGGTCGACGACTGGCGCGACGCCCAGCCGGGCAAGATCCTCCACGAGCTGCGCCAGGGCGAGCTGGCCGGGGCCGGGATCATCCCCCACACCCCCTACTACGGCTCGATCGACTCCACCCCGCTGTGGCTGCTGCTGCTCGGCACCTACTACCGCTGGACCGGCGACCTCGAGTTCTGCCGCCGGCTGCTGCCCAACGTCGAGCGGGCCCTCGCCTGGATCGCCGACTACGGCGACCTGGACGGCGACGGGTTCCTCGAGTACCAGCGGTCCAGCCCCCGGGGCCTGGTCAACCAGGGCTGGAAGGACTCCCACGACTCGGTCACCCACGTCGACGGCAAGCTGGCCGAGGGCCCGATCGCCCTGGCCGAGGTCCAGGCCTATGTCTACCTGGCCAAGCTGCGCATGGCCGAGGTGTTCGAGGCCCTTGGCGACACGCCGCGGGCGGCCACCCTGCGCGAGGAGGCGACCGCCCTGCGGGCCGCCTTCAACGAGGCGTTCTGGGTCGAGTCCGAGCAGTTCCACGCCATGGCCCTCGACGGCGAGAAGCGCCAGGTGGCGGCCATCTCCTCCAACCCGGCCCACGGCCTGTACTGCGGCATCATCGACCCCGAGGTGGCCGGGCCCATGGCCAGGAGGCTGCTGGCCCCGGACATGTTCTCCGGCTGGGGGGTGCGGACCCTGTCCAAGTCGGCCGCCGCCTACAACCCGATGAGCTACCACAACGGCTCCATCTGGCCCCACGACAACGCCATCATCGGGGCCGGGCTGAAGCGCTACGGGTTCGCCAAGGCGACCAACCGGCTGGCCACGGCGATGTTCGAGATGGCGGTGACGGTCGACGACATGCGCCTGCCCGAGCTGTTCTGCGGCTTCACCCGGCGCTCGCCCAACCGGCCGGTGGCCTACCCGGTCGCCTGCTCGCCCCAGGCGTGGGCCGCCGGCGCCCCGTTCCTGCTCCTCCAGGCGATGCTGGGGATCTCGGCGGACGCGGCGGCCAACACCATCTACGTCAACAAGCCCCTCCTGCCGGGCTGGCTCAACACCGTCGAGCTACACGACCTCCGGGTGGGGGAGTCGACGGTGTCGGTGGTGTTCCAGCGCCAGGGCGAGACCACCGGGTTCTCGCTGCTGGACAAGGACGGCGACGTGCGGGTGCTGATGGAGGAATGAGCCCTGTTGCGCTCTGTCAGTCCCGGCCCGTACAATGCGAAACGTCTCAGTCGCTGGCCAATTCAGTCGACGCCCCCGCCTTATCGGCTCGTCATTCGGCGATTTCGGCGATCCCGGCGAGGCTGGCCAGCGATGGCAACCACCAGTTCCGTTCGAGCAGTCGACCGGGTCACGTGATCGGACGCCAGCCTCTGGCGGTGTGCGGTTCGTGCCGCGCCGCCCGGCCCCGTCGACGGGAACAGGATTAGGAGCGAGCGCGAGGTTCTCCCCACGGTGCCGCATCCGCAGGCACCCCCACGATCTTCAGAACCCGGCAACCGGGTGGCGACGCTCGGTCCCCGGCCCATCGAGCCGGCACGTCGCCACCGCACAGGGAAGGTGAACATGGCAACTACCGAACGCGACATCCTCGAGGGAAAGGTCCTGCCCGAGCTGCAGGCGATCGCCTCGTCCATGGGTGTCCAGGGCTACCAGCGACTCCGCAAGGCCGACCTGATCGGCGCGATCATCGCCAAGGCCCAGGGTGTCGAGTTCGTGCCCTCCACCCCGGCCAAGAGCCGGCGTGGGGGAGCGACCACCAACGAGGCGGCCGGCGACGCGCCAGCCGCCGAGGTCACGAGCGCGGCCGACCAGCCGGAGCCGCCGGGCGCCGGCGCGGCCAACACCGACGCCGAGGCGCCCGAGCGCCGGACCCGCCGGCGCAACCGCTCCGGCGGCGAGGGCCAGGACGCGGCCGTCGAGGTCTCCGGCAACGGCGGCCAGCCGGCCGCGGCCGGGGCCCCGCCGGCGACCCTGACCGAGCCCAGCAGCAACGGCGAGGTCGCCCAGTCCCAGGCCCCGGCCGAGCAGCCGGCCCAGCCGGCCGCCGAGGCCGGCGGGTCGGGCGAGGCCGGCGGGTCCGCCGAGGGCGGCGCGCCCCCGGCCACCCGCGCCGAAGGCGCCCAGGGCGAGCAGGCCCAGGCCGACGGCGGCCAGGCCCAGCAGGGCCAGGCGCAGCAGGGCCAGGGCGAGCAGTCCCAGGGCGGCGGCCAGCAGTCCCAGGGCGATCAGCAGCAGCGCGGCGACGGCCAGCAGCGCCGCGACCGCGACCGCGACTGGAACAACCAGGGCGGCGGCAACCGCTGGGACAACCAGCAGGGCCAGGGCGGCGGGCGGCGCCGCAACCGCAACCGGAACCGCAACCGCAACCGCGGCGGGGGCGGCGGCTTCGACCAGGGCAACGTCGCCCTGCTGGAGCGGCCCGACTACCGCGATCGCCAGCAGGCCGACGACCGGCCCGAGGTCAGCCGTACCGGCACCCTCGACATCCGCTCCCAGGACGGCTACGGCTTCCTGCGGGTCAACGGCTACCTGCCAGGGTCCGAGGACGTCTACGTGCCCCTGTCGATGATCCGCCGGATGGGCCTGCGCCGCGGCGACGAGATCGAGGGCACGGTCAAGCTGCCCCGCGACTCCGAGAAGTACGCCGCCCTGTCCCGGGTCGACAAGGTCAACGGCCTGGAGCCCGAGGAGGCGCGCAACCGCCGCGACTTCAAGGACCTGACCCCGCTGTACCCGCTGGAGCGGCTGCGCCTGGAGCACAACCCGACCGAGATCTCGACCCGGATCATGGACCTGATGTGCCCCATCGGGAAGGGCCAGCGCGGGCTGATCGTCTCCCCGCCCAAGGCGGGCAAGACCACGCTGATGAAGCAGATCGCCAACGCCATCAGCGAGAACAACCCCGAGGTGTACCTCATCATCCTGCTCACCGACGAGCGGCCCGAAGAGGTCACCGACATGCAGCGCTCGACCAAGGCGCACGTCATCTACTCGACCTTCGAC
>DASZON010000033.1:0-5878 GCA_035550755.1 Actinomycetota bacterium
CAGCTCGTCGTGGTTGCGCAGGAACAGCCCCCACTGGGCGGTGTCGGGGATCTTGGGGGTGCGGTTCATGATCTCGACGATCGGGGTGCGGTCCTCGCGGCGCAGGGCCATGAACATCCGCGGCATCACCGGGAAGTTGAACGCCATGTGGCACTCGTCGCCGTCGCCGAAGTAGGGGACCACGTCCGGCGGCCACTGGTTGGCCTCGGCCAGCAGCACCCGCCCGGGGTACTTGTCGTCGACCTCCTGGCGGACCTGCTTCAGGAACTCGTGGGTCTCGGGGAGGTTCTCGCAGTTGGTGCCCTCGCGCTCGATCAGGTAGGGCACGGCGTCGAGGCGGAACCCGTCCAGCCCCATGTCCAGCCAGAAGCGGATGACCTCCATCATCGTCTCCTGGACCTCGGGGTTGTCGTAGTTGAGGTCCGGCTGGTGGGAGAAGAAGCGGTGCCAGTAGAACGCCTGGGCCTCGGGGTCCCAGGTCCAGTTGGAGGTCTCGGTGTCGACGAAGATGATCCGGGCGTCGAGGTACTTCTGGTCGGTGTCGGACCACACGTACCAGTCCCGCTTGGCCGACCCCGGCTGGCGCGACTCCTGGAACCACGGATGCTGGTCTGAGGTGTGGTTCATCACCATGTCGGCGATCACCCGCAGCCCGCGGGCGTGGGCCGCCTCCAGGAAGTCGTAGAAGTCCCCGAGGGTGCCGTAGTCGGGCAGGATCGAGAAGTAGTCGCTGATGTCGTAGCCGCCGTCGCGCAGTGGCGAGGTGTTGATGGGCAGCAGCCAGACGCAGTCGACCCCCAGCCACTGGAGGTAGTCGAGCCGCTCGGTCAGGCCGCGGAAGTCACCCTGGCCGTCGCCGTTCCCGTCCTGGAAGCCGCGCACGTACAACTCGTAGAAGACCGCGGTCTTGTACCAAAGTGGGTCGTCCTGCATCGTTGTCCGCTCCCGAGCCGGCTCCGTCCTCACGGAACGTAATCGGAAAGGTACCCAAAATCACGACTGGTGCATCGACCGGTGTCGTGCGTTCAGACCTTCGACGTCGGGAGGGCGACGGTTGAGGGAATTTCTCGTCACCGCCAGACCAGCCCTCGTCGGCGCCCCGACCTGTCCCCGCCCACCGGGTTCTCGTGCTCGGCGGTCTTGGGCGCCGGCACCCCGGCCCTGACCGCCTCCAGCTGGGCCGCGAAGGCCAGCCCGAGGTAGATGGCCAGCGAGGTCAGGAAGCTCCAGATCAGGATGGCGATGACGCCGGTCAGGGGGCCGTAGGTGCGGCCGAAGGTGCCCGAGGAGACGTCCAGGTAGAGGGCGAGCAGGCCGGTGAAGATGAACCACAGCAGCACCGACATGCCCGACCCGACGGCCAGCCACGACCAGGACGGCTGGTGGCGCCGGGGCGCGGCCCGGAACAGCAGGGCGAAGGCCACGATCACGAGGCCGATGGTGAGCGGCCACCGCACCAGCGTCCACAGGGTCTCGACCACGCCCGACAGCCCGGCGGCCCTGGCCATGTCGGCCCCGCCGACGATCAGCATGAAGGCGGCCACGGTGAGGATGCCGGCGGTGCAGGCGAGCTTGAAGCCGTTCCAGTACTTGTCGGCGGTGGGGCGGTCCTGCTCGACCCCGTAGATGCGGTTGGCGCCCCGCTCGATCTGGCCCATGGCCACCGTGGCCGAGGCCAGGGCGGCCACCGCCCCCAGCAGCAGGGCCCACAGGCCGCCGCGGGCGGCGCTCTTGGCGCCCTGGCTGATGGCCTGGGTGAAGATCTGTCCGGCCGGCCCCGGGGCCAGCCGGTCGACGGTCTGGGTGAGGAGCTGGCGCAGCTGGTCCACGTTCATGGCCGTGGCCAGCCCGACCACGGCGATCACGAACGGCAGCAGGGTCAGCATCACCTGGAAGGCGAGGCCGCGCGAGTGGCTGGTGCCGTCGGCGGCCCGGAAGCGCACGAACGAGTCCTTGGCCAGCTGGGCCCAGCCGGTGTTGCGCAGGGTCTGGAGGGCGTCGTCGCCCTCGAGCTCGTAGGTCTCGGGGACGGAGGTGGCGGTGCTCATCGCTCGGTTCCTTTCGCTTGCGGCACGCAGAGGGTGAGGGCGGCGGGGACGACCTCGATCACCAGGTGGTCGCGGGGCTCGTCGAGCGGGTCGCCGTCGCGCTCGACGGGCTGGGGCCGGTCGCAGCCGATCTCGACCCGGCGGGCCGTGAACAGCTCCAGCTGCGGGTCCTTGCGGCGGCGGCGCAGCAGCACCCGCCAGGCCAGGCTGAGCCAGTCGAGCACGGTCCGGGTCTGGAGCACGGCCACGTCCAGCAGGCCGTCGTCGGGCCGGGCGTCGGGCAGCACCGGCAGCCCGCCCTGGAGGCGGCCCAGGTTGCCGACCAGCACGCCCTGGCCGGTCCGCTCCAGCGGCGGTCGGTCGTCCAGGCCGAGCCGGAACCGGGTCGCGCGCCGCCGCAGGTGCCTGAACCCGCTGAGCACGTAGGCCACGGCGCCCAGGTGCTCCTTCAGCTTGGGGTCGGCGTCGCGGAGCATGGCCGCGTCGAAGCCGACACCGCCCATGACCACGAAGCGGTCGTCGTCCAGGGCGGCCACGTCCAGCCGGGCCCGGTCGCCGTCGAGGGCGACCTCGACCGCGCCCTCGAGGTCGGTGGGGATGTCGAAGTTGGTGGCGAGCAGGTTGCCGGTGCCGCCGGGGAGCACGGCCAGGGGCACCTCGGTCCCGGCCAGGCCGGTGACACAGGCCATCACGGTGCCGTCGCCGCCCTGGGCGATGACCAGGTCGACCCCGTCGGCCACGGCCTTGGCCGTCTGGCCCTGGCCCGGGTCCTTCTTGGTCGTCTCCAGCCACAGGACGTCGAGGCCGGCGCCCTCCAGGGCCGCCCGGGTGTCGTGGCGCCGGCGCTCGGCGTCGTCGCCACCGCCGGTGGCCGGGTTGAACACCACCGCCACCCGCCGCGGCCTATCCATGGCGCACCTCCGAGCGCCGCCAGGACCGGCGGTCGGTGTCCCCGCCGTGGCGCAGGGTCCAATGGGCCACCCCGAGGCGGATGCCACGGACCGTGGCCAGCAGCCACAGGCCGCCGAGCAGGGCCCCGCCGAGCACGTCGGTCAGGAAGTGCATGCCCCGGTACAGCCGCGAGGTGGCCACCAGGAGGGGCAGCCCGAACGCCAGGGCCAGGAAGATGCCCCGGCCCAGCGCCGAACGGGCCCGCTCGGAGGCGAGCACGGCCAGCGCCCCCCACAGGGCGATGGTGGCCGCGGTGTGCCCCGAGGGGAAGCTTGAGGTCGGCGGGGCCTCGTCGAGGTGCTTGACCGGCGGCCGTTGGCGGTCGACCAGCAGCGTGACCACGAGGAAGATGGCCACCTCCCCGGCCACCGCCACCGCCACCAGCATGGGCTCGCGCCAGCGGCGCCACACGAAGGCGGCCACCGCCACCGCCAGCAGGGCCAGGCCGGTGACGGCGATGGTGCCGCCGACCTCGGAGCTGTAGGCGGTGGTGTCGTTGAGCTCACCGGTGCGCTCGCGGGCGAACCAGCGGCTGACCCCGGTGTCGGCGCGGCCGAGGCTGTCGTTCTGGACCACGTGGCTGAGCACCCAGCCGAGCCCGGTCAGCGCCAGGGCCAGCACCACGGCGCAGGCGAGCAGGAACAGCGCCGAGGGCACGCCGTCGCGCATGCGCCGCCAGCGGGTCGCCAGCGCGGTCTCGCGGTCGTGGGGCCCCGGGTCGAGCGGTCCATGGGTCGGGCTGGCGGCCATCGGTCTCCTTCCTCGGCGGTACCTTCTCCTGGCGGATGCTCGGCCAAGAAGGCGAGCAAACTATCCATTGCCAACCCGCGCCGACGATGCTTGCTCTCCCGGTTCGCCGGGAAGTCGCGGCGACACGACCAGAAGGGAGCGACCGTGCCAAGCGTCCGCACCTGGCGCCGGGCCGCCGCCGTCGGCGGCCTGGGACTCGCCGGCGTCTACGCCTTCGAGGCGGCCCAGTACCACCGCACCGCCGGCAAGGGCTTCGAGCTCCAGGACCCGCCAGCCCCGGGCACGGCCGGCTTCGCCCGCATGGTCGAGGCCCTGACGGTGGCCCCGCTGCGCCAGGGGAACCGGGTGACGGTGCTGCGCAACGGCAGCGAGATCTTCCCGGCCATGCTGGCGGCGATCCGCTCGGCCACCCGGACCATCAACTTCGCCACCTACGTGTACTGGACGGGCAGCATCGCCCCGGAGTTCGCCGAGGCCCTGGCCGAGCGGTCCGAGGCCGGGGTCGAGGTCAACGTGCTGCTGGACGCGGTCGGGGCGGCCAAGATGGACCGGACCCTGATCGACCGGCTCACCGACGCCGGCGCCCAGGTGGCCTGGTTCCGGCCGGCCAAGTGGTACACCCTGCACAAGCTCAACAACCGCACCCACCGCAAGATCCTGGTCGTGGACGGCCGGGTCGGGTTCACCGGCGGGGTCGGGATCGCCGAGGAGTGGACCGGCAACTGCGAGGACCCGGGCCACTGGCGCGACACCCACCTGCGGGTCGAGGGGCCGGCCGCCCGCGACCTGCTCGGCGGGTTCCTGGACAACTGGGCCGAGGCCACCCAGTGCATCCTCTCCGGCCCCGACCACCTGCCCGACATCCAGGGCTTCGACGACGGCGTCCAGGTGCAGGTGACCCGGAGCACGGCCGAGAAGGGCTCGACCGACGCCGAGCACCTCTTCTACGCGGCCATCGCCTGCGCCCGGGAGCGGATCTGGCTGACCACCGCCTACTTCGCCCCCCGGCGGGCGTTCGTCGAGGCCCTCTGCGACGCGGTGGGGCGGGGGGTCGACGTGCGGGTGCTGACCAACGGCCCCCACATCGACAAGCAGGTCGTCCGCCATGCCGGGCACCGCACCTATGAGCGGATGCTGGAGTGCGGGGTGCAGATCTTCGAGTACCAGCGGACCATGTTGCATGCCAAGGTGATGATCGTGGACGCGAGCTGGGCGACGGTGGGGTCGATCAACTTCGACAACCGCTCCTTCGCCCTCAACGACGAGCTCAACCTGTCGCTGCGCGACCGGGAGGTGGTGGCCGGGCTGGAGAAGCACTTCCTGACCGACCTCGACGACGCCCGCGAGCTGCGGCTGGCCGCCTGGCAGGCCCGGCCGGTCACCCGGCGGGCCCGGGAGCTGGCCAGCGCGGCCGTCCGGCGGGAGCTGTAGCCCATGGCCGCCCCCGACCCGGCCCGCGACCCGGACGCCACCCGCGGCCACGGCCCGGCCGAGCACGTCGCCGAGGAGCTGTTCCGGGCCCGGGCGGCCCGCTGGCTGCGCCGCCGCCTCGACCCCGAGGCGGCCACCGGGCTGGCTCTGACCGTCGCCCTCGGGCTGGTCTTCGCCGCCGCCCTCGGCTTCGGGCTGGTGTCGGAGATGGTCACCTCCCAGACCGGCCTGTACCGCTACGACGCCAGCGCCGCCGCCTGGGGGGCCGCGCACGCCACCCCGGCCTCGACCCGGCTGCTCGGCCTGGTCACCTGGCTCGGGGCCACGGTCACCGTGCTGTCGGTGACGGTCGCCCTCGGGCTCCTGGAGTGGCTGCGCCGCCGCCGCCTGGCCGTGCTCGCCTTCCTGCTCATGGTGGTGGTCGGCCAGAACCTGATCGCCAACACGGTCAAGGTGCTGGTCGACCGGGAGCGCCCGCCCGTGCCCCACCTGGCCCCCTCCAGCGGCTTCTCGTTCCCCTCGGGGCACACCGCGGCCGCGGCCGCCACCTGGGCGGCGGTCGCGCTGGTGCTGGGGCGGGGCCGGCCGCTGCGGGTCAAGGCCCTCCTGGCCGCCGGGGCGGCGCTGCTCACCGTGGCCGTGGCCGCCTCCCGGGTGCTGCTCGGGGTCCACTGGCTGACCGACGTGATCGGCGGGGC